>JARRQQ010000216.1:0-7361 GCA_037381725.1 Sedimentisphaerales bacterium | reverse complement strand
AATTCAGGTTCCCAGTTTTGTGCAAAAAGCGTATGATATTGTCGTGACAAAGATGAATGAAACGTACAAAACAACTAAAGGGGTTATCATGAGATATTCATTGAAACTTGTAGCCACTTTTGCCGCAGGGTTGTTGTTCATTATGCCCGTCTCGAAATTGTTTGCCGGCGAAGGGGGCTTGACGACCGAGACGATCAACAAGATACGTTCCTCGTTCAAGATGGACGCGCGAACCCGGGCCATGTACAACGCCATTACGAACAATAACATCAACAGCCTCGCCCTGAACCGCGACGTCCTACGGCATCACAACGACATCTTCAGCCACAAGATCGACGCCAAAGGGATCACCAACCAAAAGAGCAGCGGGCGGTGCTGGCTTTTCGCCGGCCTGAACGTGTTGCGCCCGGCGGTCATGGAAGAATACCACCTCAAGAGCTTCGAGCTTTCGCAGAATTACTTAGCCTTCTGGGACAAGCTCGAAAAGGCCAACACCTTCCTCGAACATATCATCGAGTTCCGGGACCGTGACGTTATGGACCGGGAGATGGAATTCATTCTGCGCGAGACTGTCCCCGGAAACCAACAGCTCCGGCAACACGGGCATGATGAATACCCTCTTGAACCGGAAGCTGCGCTCCGACGCCGTCAAGCTCCGCCAGATGCACAAAAGGAACAAGCCGCTCGAAAAGCTCCGCACGAGAAAGGCCAAGATGCTCGCGGAGGTCTACAAAATGCTTGTGATGAATTTGGGCGAGCCGCCGCGGGAATTCCAGTGGCGCTTCGAGGACGCCAATTCCGTCGTCAGCGAGCTGAAAACGTATACACCCAAGAGTTACTACGATAGCTTCGTTGGCGTCGATTTGCACGACTACGTGGACATCTTTAATGATCCGTCGAAACCGTACGGCAAGCATTACCAGATTGCGCTGACCAGAAACCTCTACGACGGCACCGATGCGCACTTCGCCAACGTCGAAATGCCGACGCTCAAGGCGATTGCCGTCAAGGCGGTGCTCGCCGACGAGCCGCTTTGGTTCTCGTGCGACGTCGGCAAAGACCAGAGCCGAGAGCACGGGGTCATGGCGATGGACTTGTTCGATTATGACTCGATCTATGGGACCAAAATGGCGATGACCAAGGCCCAGCGGTCACTGTTCCGCGAGAGCGTACCCAACCATGCGATGGTCTTTATCGGCGTCGATATGCGAAATGACGCGCCCATCAAGTGGCTCGTCGAGAATAGCTGGGGCCAGGACAAGGGCGATAAGGGCCTCTGGACCCTTTACGATTCCTGGTTCGACACCAACGTCTACAGCATCATCGTCAAGAAAGAATACGTGCCCGAGGACGTCCTGGAGATTCTCGATCAGCCGGCGATCAAACGACCCGTCTGGGATCCGGCGTACGCGTTCGTACAATAGGCGCACCGGTATTTCCCACCCGGATTTGTCGACCGAACGGCATCCCCATCCTGACAGGCGATGGTCGGGATGAGGTCGCCGCGCGCCCGGCTCATGCTCCTGTCCGCCTAACCCTCAGCATTTAGAGCGCCTCGATTGAGATAAAACCCTATAGTGAGGCGGTCTATTGCATCGTAGATGATTTTGAGCGTGCACCGGTATGTGAGCCGGTCGATGAACTGAGAAGAGCGCATCTGATGAGGTAACGCAATGAGAACCGTGAAGTGGTTTTTGATTAGTGTACTGACCGTATTGACGGCTTGCTGCTTCATAGTGGGGTGCAACACGATCCACGGGGCAGGCAAGAACATTGAGAAGACGGGCCAGGTCATCGAACGTGCGTCAGAATAGAACACAGAGGCCGCCACCGATGGCACGCCCGTTCGTTTGTGAAAGGGGGGGATCATGGGTCTGTTAGGATGGGCTTTGATTTTTCTGATCGTCGCGTTGATCGCGGCGGGCCTCGGATTCGGGGGAGTGGCTTCAGCCGCGGCGGGCATTGCGAAGGTCCTTTTCTTCATATTCGTGGTGCTATTCATCATCCTGCTTATCGCCGGGCTTCTTGGGCGGGGCGGCGTGGCAGTTTGATATACCGCGGGGAAGGGGTCGGCATCAGTCGCCCGAGAGCCGGGTCAGCAGGGTTTCATTTCTCCGCAGCGCCGGCATTTTGCGTTTCCTGTTTCGTTTCTTATATTTTGCTCGGGTGCGTCCGGCGGAAGGAACAAGAACGCCGGTCCAGCCGCGCGGCGGCGGGAGAGCCTGGATACATCAAAACACTAATCTGGTGGAGGGGTATCGGTCATGAGCACGGTTCGAGGCTTCTGGCAACATGCGAACGGCAAGGTCTACGCTATCGAAAGCGATACGTTCGGCAATATTGTGGGAGCGGCGGGACCTCTGGACCCGAACGACCTTGGCGATCTCAACGAATACGATTATCGGCCTGCCATCATCGGGTGGGTCGCCAACGCGCTCACTCAACACATGCTGCGCCGGATCAACCCGGTTTCCAGCCATCGTTGACACCGGGCATACGCCCGTTTGACGGCCGCCACGTCTTTCAATCGAGAGTCGGAAATCACAAATCGAAGACCTGTCACCGGCGCTTGGGTTCGGGGACGAACATGTCGTTCTTGGTCAGGTGGCATTCCTTGACCATTTGGCGGGCATATTCGCACGTGCCGAGGTCGGCGCCGCCGTTGTTGGTGCCGAGCGTGAATTTGGCGCCCATCTGCTTGGCGAGCTTGATGAAAGCTGGGCTGGGGAGCTTGTACCGCGAGTTGATTTCGATGGCGACGTTGTTCGCGACGGCGGCCCGGATCACCTTTTCCATTCGCTCTCGCGTCCAAAGCACGTCGTAGTCGTCGGCGATCACCGCGGGAAGGAATGTCGGATTGACGTAGATATTGATCGGCTCTTCGCTCATGATGGTCACGATCTTGCGGACGAGCATGTCCATGAACTGCTGCGTGTCATCGACGTGGACTTCGTTCGGCATCCACAAGCGCATCCGCCGATCTTTATCATCGGTGAAGGTCATCGCGTCGGTAAAAACATAATCGCATTGGGCGATGGTCTCCGGCGAAAAGAGGTTGACCCATTCGCGGCCCTCGGCCTGCATAGCGATGAAAACGGGCTTGCCTTCGAGCGACTTGATAAAACGTTTGAGACCCTCATCGTTCGTGACGGGAAACCCGAGCCCACAGTTCTGGGCAATGCCGTAGGTGATGCCGGCCCGCCTGGATTTGGCCAGGGCCTCGTTAAGCGTCAGCCCGCCCTTGAGGTGGATATGCAGATCGACGAGGGGAAAATCGTCCTCGCTTAGCGCGGAGATTTCCTTTTGGTAGTCGATCTCCGATTGAGGACGCGTGTCGGGAGGCATGGGGCCGTCGGGCAGGACTTTGACGCGGAGATTTCTAAAACAGACCTTGCTTTCCGGATCGTGCCCTTGCAGGGCAAATGTCCCGTGCGAAAGGACGCGGCCGACGCCCTCGCCTTTGCGAGCAGGATTGTCGGGCTGGATGTAGTCCACAACGAGTTGGTCATTGAGTCTCACCTGGATGCGCCTGCCCTCGACCTTGATGCCCATCGTGAACCACTCGTTGTCATTGACGGGGGATTTGAACACGTTCCGCACACCATAGAGACTGCCGGTTCTCTTAAGCTCACGGTATGATCCGCTGCCGGGATGCGTATTGTTGATCTGAACTTCATAGCCCTTCTCCGGCCAGCCAGTTTCCTGGAACGCGGTGTGAAAATAGATGCCGGAGTTGGTTTTGAGCGCGGTCTTGACCTTAGCGGTCAGTTCGAAGTTCGTGAAGTCGTGATTGGCCACGGGACCGGTGTAGAACAGGTGGCTCCGCCGGCCGTGGGCCACGATCATGCCATCCTGAACACTGAAGGTATCTTTGTTCTCGCTGGCCTTCCACCCGTCCAGTGTCTTGCCGTCGAACAACGAAACCCATTCGTTGCCTGCCCCTCTTACCCTGGAAGCCGAACCCATCAGCAGCACGAGACATAAGATTATCGATTGAAAGGATGACTTTCTCATGTTCAGACTCCTCATGTAGGGGCAACCCTATGTGGTTGCCCTGGGCAGGCACACGGGCCTGCCCCTACAAAACCAACCATACAACAACTTCACGCTCGTATCCAAATGAATACGGACTTCAGTTAGCATACTGTACCGTTAGAATGAGATTTGTCAACGGCGGGCTGTGAAAACCGGGGCGTGACGGCCTACGATCTTGGCGAATCTTCAGCGTGCGGGAGGTTACTCTTGCTGCGGCGTCGGGTCCTCGGTCGGCGCTGGCCGAGCAGCCTGGCCGGACGGCCGATACTTCTGGGCTTCTCGATTTCGGTCACGATCCCGCCCTTGCGGAAAATCGTCACGGTCCCCGTCGATTCGCTGACGGTCACCGCGATCGAATCCGTCACGGCCGTAATACCCGCCGCCGCGTGGTGCCGCGCGCCCAAGCCCTGGGGCAGCTCGAATTCCTCCTGGCTGGCCGTCTTCAAATAGGTGCCGCACGATTCGATGACGCCGTCCGCCCGAATGATGAAAGCGCCGTCGATGGCGGAAAGCTCTTTGATGGTCTCTTCCAACGAGTGGTCCAGGAGGTTGCGTTTCTCTTCCGGATAGCCTCTGAACGGATTGAGGATAAGCTGGCGCGTCAGAGGCAGGACTTTCGCGGTATCGCCCACGACAAACAGCGCCCCAACCGGCTTGCCTTCGCGTCCCTCACTGCCAAGCTCCGATGCGATCTCGATGACGCGGTCGATCACTTCAGGAGGGATGCGAGTGGTGCGGCCGTTCGTCACCTCGTTTTCGGACGTGGCGAATATTTCGTATTCCCGGCCGACTTCCGTCACGATCAGCGTATCCAGGTTGCCGCTTTCTTCTATGCCACTGAGAAACACGACCTTATCCCCTTGCTTGACCAGGCCCTTCGAGAAGGCCAGGAACAAGGCAATCTTCACCTGGCCCAGGCGGGTCAGCGGGACGTTCGGAATCCTGAGAAAGCGCACTCCGGGTTTTTCGGGCAGCCCTTCTTCACCAGCGGTCTTGGTCACGTAGTACATGGTGAGATCCGAGGGTGCCGGGATGGGCAGAGGCGTTCCGTTGAGCACGTCCGCATAAACGAAGACGGCCGCCGCACCGCAAGCCTCCGCGATGCTGCCGAGGTGCTCGAGCATCGTGCCGGTAATCGTTCTGCACGATTCCCTTACGTCCTCTGCCGCTTGCAGGGTCCCGGTGCTATCATCTGCTCTGTCGTAATCCGATGTCTGCATTTCTGGTCCCGTGAATGCACTATACTAAGAATCGGCCATTTGGACATTGGACTGAAGAAAACGACGCTATTTTCTTGCGCGATCCCCCATTCTTTCGTCCCCTCGTCCGCCTTGTCTTTGGGCAACCTGTTAGAAACTACCCTTTCCGACCCGGATTTGTTCTTAACCTGCGATGGCTGGGGCGATTCCACACAAGGGCGTTGAAATGAACTCTGAAATGGGCTATGATTGTGTCCCGAACTAGAGAAGTGCCGATGGCAGGTTGAGAAGATGGATAAAGAGATTTCCTCTTGTAAGATATGCCCACCTTCAATTTTGCAGACTTTGTTGAAGAATGGATCTATGGGAGGTTCAGAACTGTGAGACGAGTCAATCGTTTATTGGGAGTCGCCATTGGGGCACTCCTCGTTGTGGGATTTTCAACGCCGGTCCGCGGCGAGGGCGGACAGGTTTTCGATAGACGGACGCCCGTCGTCAAAGTCTATCAGGACACGCACGACGCCGTGGTCAACATCGCCGGCGAGCGCATCGTATCCACGTCCGTCTGGCCCGGCTTCGACTGGCCGGACCGGTTCGATCGTGGAGGTCCCAGACACCAGAGACAAGTGGCTGTGCTCGGTTCGGGCGTTGTCGTCCACGAGGATGGCTACGTGATTACCAACGCCCACGTGACGAAGAGCGCCGAGCGGATCAAGGTTGTCTTCAGCGACGGAACCGAGTTCGCCGCCGAGGTTGTTAGTGCCGACGAGAACAAAGACCTGGCCGTCCTGAAGATCCCTGCGCAGAAGAAATTGCCGTTCATTCACCTGGGGCACAGCGACGACCTGATGATCGGCGAGACGGTGATCGCCATCGGCAATCCCTACGGCTATTCCGACACGGTCACCAGCGGCGTCGTCAGCGCCGTGGGTAGGGATATCGAGATCTCGGAAGGTTTCTGGCTGCGGGGTCTGATTCAGACGGATGCCTCCATCAATCCGGGCAACAGTGGCGGCCCCTTGCTGAATATCAACGGCGAGCTGATTGGAATCAATACCGCCGTTCGCGCCGAGGCCGAGAATATCGGATTCGCCATCCCGGTGGATACCTTAGCCGACAATCTAAGAGACATGCTCATGCCGGAGAAGCTCCGCCGTGTTCGGTTAGGCTTGTCCATGGGCCGGACGAAAACCGTCGGCGGGTATCACGGACTGGTTGTGGATTCGGTGAGCAAGGGGAGCCCGGCCGACGAGAAGGGCATTGCCGCCGGCGATATCGTTCTTGAGATCGACGGCCACAGGCTCACGAGCGTCATCGACTTTTATATCAAGATGATGGGCAAGGAAATCGGCGAGCCGATCAGAGTAGCCTTTGTCAGGCCTTCGACTTCCCGCCTGCAAAGGCAGACCGTCGAATTGACGATGGAACCGAGGCCGCTTCCGGACGGGAGGCAGCTTGTCCGCGGGTTCTTCCAGATGCAGGTCTCCGAGCTGACCGACCGCGTGGCGCGAGAGTTCGACTTCCAAAGCGCTTATCCGATCCTGATTGTGACCGACGTCGAACGAGGCGGGGTGGCTGAACAGACGGGCCTTGTCCCGGGGGATTTGATCCTTCAGATCAATAAGGCGACGGTGCGCAACGTGAAGGAGCTTTCGTTGGCGATGGAGAAGGTTAACGCCGGAGATGTTGTGGAAGTGAAGATCATGCGTATCGCCGTCGGCATTTTCGGACAGGTCCAACGGCAATACATAGCAAGACTCAAAGCGCGAAGCATTAAGTCCGGACGGTATTCGTTCTGAGAACGATAGCTCATTGAGCCGAATGATCCGTGTTGCCATCCCTGCGAAAGGGCTTGTTGCTAAAGGAGAGATTGCTCCGTCACTTTGCTCCTCGCAATGACAGACGCGGCGTTTACATGTCATTGCGAGGCCTATGAAATAGGCCGTGGCAATCTCAAACGCCCAATTGGAGCGTTTAGTAACAAGCCGGAAAGCAGGGATCCAGAGCCATGACGCCTATTGTGAATTCTCGCTTTGGCGGCAATGCCAAGGTGTGTCATCTTCTTTCGATGGTGAAGCGTGCAGTTGTGTTCGACTGAGAAGCGGTAGGGGCGGCCCCGTGTGGCCG
>JARRQQ010000215.1:0-6789 GCA_037381725.1 Sedimentisphaerales bacterium | reverse complement strand
GTCAAAAGTAGGGGGAATTGATCAAAGCCATGTTTTGATAAATTGACATTGATAATGACAGGCCGTGATAAATGATAACAGGTGCGCCGAATTACGGCAGAGCCTCAGGACACAAACGTCGGCTTAAATTGAGTAAAGTGTTACAGAAATTCTGCGTAGTAGTCCAATGGATTGTCCATAACGATTGCTTGTCGTGGCATCACTTACGCAGCGCGAGCACAGAGGAGTATTAATGAGTCCGAAGCGAGTCTTTATTCTCGGCGCTGGATTCTCCAAACAAGCTGGCATGCCCCTGGCTACCGAACTCACTCCACTTCTGCGCCGCAAGTTCGAAGAATATGATCACACGGAAGCCCTCGAATGGTTTGCATCGCTCGACGAGCGCATAAGTTGGATCAAGCATACAGATAAAAACGCAGTGCTGACGCCGAACATCGAGGAACTATTCGATTTTGCTTATTTCGATGCTCTCATTTGGAAAATGTGGCAGCAACTGTGTCCACTTGGGCGCGACTCGGGAGATACTCCCTATTCGACTGCTGAGGCAATCGAAGCCTGGCTCAGTTATATGGAGGATGACCTTATCGAGATAATCTGGGACCAACAACAGACAGGCATTGAAAAAGACGATGGCATCTCCCGGTTCGCCGCCATTCTCCGAGAGAACGATACTATCGTAACGTTCAATTATGATACATTGATAGAGCAGTCAATATCTCAGGCAAAGAGACCATGGCAATACGGATTCAATAGAGAAGAAGGCAAGGGAATACCGATCCTCAAAATGCACGGCTCGATAAACTGGGCCGTAGTTCCGCGCGATCAAGTCGATGCTTTTGGATATCCCGTTCTCTTCCAGAAGGGAGATAAGAACGTAAAGGGCGCTTCCGATGAACCTACTGGCCAGCCCGAATACGACAACGTGCTTCTTCGAATTCTTGATGACAAGCTGGCAAATCGAATCAAGTGCCGGTCACTCCAATGGAGCAATAAGCAATACAGTATTGGTATGGGGGGACTGGGCCGCTACAAACCCCTCGATAGAATCCCCGGCAGTGGTCAAGTCTGGCACAAAGCTGGGCGTGCGTTATACCAAACGGATGAGATTTATATTGTTGGATTTTCGCTCTCACCGTTCGATACTATGGCCCGTTTACATTTTGCCGGGGTAATGTGCGAGCGGGCCAAAAAGAAGAATGCACCGCCCAAGATCGTGTTGATTGATCCAAATGCGTGCAAGCTCAAAGCGGAATTTCATGCGGTTTTCGGGGTTGATACAATAATCACCATATATCAAAAGAAGGCCGAACAGGTCAAATGGTCTGAGGTATTGGGTGACGCAGACTAATAGACGGAATTAAAGAGAGACTGTACATTTTCAATGAGTCGCTCTTGATACTGATAGGTTTTAACAGAGGACAGCGAGCGTCCTGAATTATCGGGGAGCTTAGGAAAACAAACGTGACGGGTAGACGACCGACTAAGACTAAAGCGTTTCGCACGACACTGATCGCGCCGTGCGGGATGAACTGCCGGCTCTGCCGGGCTTACACGCGAGATAGGAACGCATGTCCCGGCTGCCTGGCTGACGAGGCCGACAAACCGAAAACCCGCGTGGTGTGCTACATCAAGACCTGCGAGAGAATAGCGAAGGGCGGAGCCAGGTATTGCCTCGGCTGCCGCAGCTTTCCTTGCGACAGACTGAACCACCTGGACAATCGCTACAGAACCAAGTACGGCATGAGTATGATCGACAATCTCAAGAGCATAAAGCAGTCCGGCGTAAGGCGTTTCATCGACAGCGAGAAGCAAAAGTGGACCTGCCCGGAGTGCGGCGAGATAATCTGCGTTCACAAACCGGAATGCCTCTCTTGCGGCCGCTATTGGCACTAACGACTGCGCGATCAACCGACGAACAGCCCTGACTGATTCTTGAATAATGAATATCGAATATCGAATGCTGAATGTCGGAGTATCAAAACAGCTTGGAGCTGTCGAGGAAGAAGGTGACGGGGCCGTCGTTTTGGCTGGTGATTTGCATGTAGGCGCCGAAGACGCCCTTCTCGACGGGGACGCGCTGCTCGGCGGTTTGGTGGGTAATCTCTTTCGCAGCACTCATTCTTGTTTCAACAACGCCTTGATCTTTTCTTGATGCTCTTCGGGAAAGTAATATCGCAACACTGAGGAAGCTGTCGCTGTTATCGAACGAAGTCTTTCGAGACCCGGTACCTCGGTGATTTCCAAAAAACCTGTTCCAGGCCATCGTGAGTCGAAAAGAACGATGGAATTTACAGAAGTCTGTTCCTCTCCGGAGGATGCAGAACTATAAGGTTTGTAGGGTGGCACCCCCATATCTTCTTCAATAAAATAATAGTGAGGATCTTTCCCTTTGCTTTTCAAGTATTTTCTCACGCTTTCTATTTTGGCCGACATTTGGAACGGTGTACCTTCCATGATTTCCGTCCAGCCTACTCCCTTCCGCAGCAAGAGACGCTTAGATAAGTCGCTCAAGATTTTGTCCTTGTCGTTCTGCCATGCCGTGACCTGGGCTATGAGTACGTGATCAGTCAATTTCTGAAATTGTCGAGGGTCTTTGCTTTCTTTTCCACCCAATATGATTTTCATGGGCGTCAAGAGCGATTTGACAAAACTCGTGTTTTGTCCTCCAATATCTTGTGCCCGCTTTAGGATTCTCTTCAGAAGACCTTCAAAACCTCTTGTGGTGTGATGGAAATATACGCTTTGATACATGTAGAAGCGCGAAAAAATGTACTCCTCCACAGCAAATTTCGATTTCTCGGGCCAGACGATATAAATACCTTTATGTTTTCCCTTGATCACTTTCTCTTGGAGTTGCATGGTACGAGTAATTCTGTAACAATCGAAATTCCCATATTCTGCTCCCGAGCACAGTGCGTCACGTCTCAAGTAGTCCAAGCGGTCTACATCAAGCTGACTTGAAATGAGCGACCTTTGCCACAGTTGCGCGCCTGACTCCTTTGCAATCAGTGCTGCAACTTTCGCGGGAAGACCAACGGCGTGTTTGCTTAAGACTTCATGGACATTTGAGTCAGGGTTCAAAATCATCCTCTCGGTTCTTTTCGCGTGGTCTCCGAAAATGCTTTCTGTTGCATGAGAAAAGGGAGCATGTCCAATATCGTGCAGCAAAGCTGCTGCGAGTAAGGCGTCTTCATCTAACCGCTTAAAGTACCTGCGATAGTCTTGTTTGAGGTGGGATATGCATTGTCCCATCAGGTACAGCACGCCCAGACTGTGCGAGAATCTGGAATGGTTCGAGCCTGGGTACGTGATATGACTCATACCGAGCTGGCTGACGTATCTCAGCCTTTGCAGTTCCGGCGTGTCTATCAGGCCCAGTAACCAGGATTGTCTCTTGTCGATCGCAATGTAGTCGTAAAGCGGGTCACGAAACAGTTTCTGGGCCATGCCTCCCCCCCTTGATCACCCTGTCCCTACGAACGCTTGAGCAAGCTTCGTGGCTTCCAACAACCTCCTGTCATTCTTGGAAATCTTCTTGAATGTTGCAGCCCGCGTTCGAGCATCTTGCCAATCACCCTCGTAATAGTACCCCACGGTGGCGCCGAGCTCCAACACCCAGGCATTTTTCACAGCCAGAGTTTTGAATTTCTCGATGAAAGGGGTAATCTGACGTAGAACCTTCTGTCCCCGTTCTGTTCTTTCGAACGAAGCCAGCGTTCTCTGCCCCCTCTCTGTTATCGCAGACTTGTACCTGATCGTTCCCGCCCCCAACTGCTCCGGAGTTTCCTCGACAACCTTCGCCCCGCAAAGCTGGTCCATGAGTCCCGCAAGCTCGAATGAATAAGGGCCGTAGTAATGTAATAAGTAATCACATTTTAAGGGACAGTCTGAGCGTTGCAGGAGATAGATTGACTTCTGAAGACGTTTTCGTGAGTCGACGTGATCCACGGAAGCTATCAATTTGGCAAGCCAATAATCTTTCATAGTTCTCATCTTCTTCAATAATACGGATAGTTCCTTTTTTGCTCTGAGCGTTACTTGCTTTGGCACAATCTCAAGAATAGCCTGTATTCCACCTCTTTGTCAACCATGTGTGAGCCTCTCTTAAAAAAGGCGAGAGCTGTCGAGGAGGAAGGTGACGGGGCCGTCGTTTTGGCTGGTGATGTGCATGTAGGCACCGAAGACGCCCTTCTCGACGGGAACGCCCTGCTCGGCGACCAGGGCGATGACTTTCTCGTAAAGCTGCTCGGCCAAGGCCGGCTCCGCTGCTGCGTCGAAGCCGGGCCGGCGGCCCTTTCGGCAATCGCCGTGAAGCGTGAAATTGCTGATGAGCAGAATTGCCCCTCCCACGTCCCGGACGCTCCGATTCATCTTGCCTGCCTCATCCGGAAAGATTCGCAGATTCACGAGCTTGTCGGACATGAACTGAGCGTCGGCTTCGGTATCGCCCTTGCCCACACCCAGACAGACGAGCAGCCCACGGCCGATCGTGCCGACACTCCGGCCGTCCACCTTCACTTCCGCTTCTAACACTCGTTGACACACGAACCGCATGATTGATTCCCAGCCCTGGGCAACCACATAGGGTTGCCCCTACTGTTGTCGTTCACAATCCGCGTAATCTGCGTAATCCGCGGTTCAAAACCAAGGCGTCGAAGCCGCCCGGCGGATGTGCAGCTCATCGAGGACCGCGTTGCCTTTGTGCGTCACCAGGTAATGCACCAACTCGGCGATTTCGCCAGGTCTGATAAGGTCCTCTTTCTTAATGTCGGGACGGACGTTTGTCACCAGCTCCGTGTCTACGCCGCCGGGACAGAGCAGGTGTACGCGGACGCTCGATCCCCTGAGCTCCTCGGCCAGTGACATGGTCATGCCGCGAAGAGCGTGCTTGGAGGCGGTATAGGCGCTTTGGAGCGGATACCCTTTGACACCCACGACGGACGCGATGTTGATGATGTAAGCCGGCTGCGATTTTCGCAACAAGCCCAGAGCCTCTCGGCACAGGATGAAAGGAGCGCGAGCGTTTACCCAGAGGCAACGCTCCCAGTCTTCTGTGGCCGTCTCCTCCAGCCTTGCGGAATGCGTGATACCAGCGTTATTAACCAGGATATCGAGCCGGCCGAACTTCTCGCCTGTGACTTTAACGAGGTTCTTGATCGACTCCTCTTCGGTCAGCTCGGTGACAACGATTTCGGCCTTGCCGCCCGCCTGAGTGACTTCCTCGGCGGCCTCTTGCAGTTTCGGTATGAATCTCGAGGCGAGAACGACGGTTGCGTGCTCCTGCGCCAACGCGACACAAATGGCCCTGCCGATCCCTCGACCCGCTCCCGTTACGATGGCGACCTTTCCCTGCAATCGCTCAGTCATCCGTCTTAGCGCCGCCGACCACGACTCCTCTGTGTGTTCTGCTGGGTCGAGCTGTTCTGGTACCTGCTGTTGGTTCTGCCGCGTTGACGGGCCTCCAGTCTCTGTTGGCGCTCCTCCGCTTTCTTCTGCTCCTCCTCCATCTTCTTGAGCGTCGCCGTGTACCGCTCCTGATGGGCCAGCATTATCCCGTCAAGCGACGCCATCGTCTTTTTGGCCTTCTCCTCCGCGGCGATGGTTCGTATCGAGCCGATTTCCGCCAGAAGCTGATCGTTCACGTTCTTTGCAAGGTCGTTCTTCTTTTCGGGGGTGGCTTGTGTCCACAGGCGGATTTCCTGTTCCGTTTGCGGGTCCACTTCCTCGGCGGGTCGCGTGGGCCGCTCGCCCCTGCCCGGTCGACCGGTCATACCGGCGCCCTCGTAGAGCGAATCCGTCGTGTTGGCTCCGTACTGGTTTCTCATCGAGGAGCGGCCGCGTGTGCCTCTGCCGGAGGTTCGACCCCGACCTCGCCCGCGCATCGAGTCGCCCTGCTCTTGCTCTCTTCTTTGCTGCAGAAGCTCTCTGGATATCAGCCTGGACCGGTCCTTCTTTTGAGCTGTCAACGCGTCGATAGCCGCGACGGTCTTCTGGGCCTTCTCCTCGGTGGCAATCTTCTTGACCACGGCCATTTCGTTCTCGAATTGCCTCTCTACAGCTCTCTGAAGCATCGCTCTGTTATCGTACCGCGTTTGAATCCAGTGATGCTCTTCGGAACTACTTTTGCTTGCGACGTCCTTCAGGATCTTCTCGAGGCCCGCGAACGTTTTGATTCTCGCTTTGATCTCGTTGGGGTCGGAAAGTATGCTCAGGTCGGCCCCGGGCCGTTGCGCGGCCGCCGGTTGCATCCGGCCAGGGGCAGCCGCATTCATATTCCCGCGAACTGCTCCCCGCGCGCCGGGATACATTTCGTCTTCCATTCTCAGGACGGGGTCCGTGGCGCCGTGATCGACCAGAAGCGCCGTCAACTCCTTGTCCTCCTTGCTCTTGGCCAGCGACAGGGCGTTCTGGCCTCCGCGCGCGATAACGTTGACGTCAACGTTCTTTGCAAGAAGCAGATTGATAATGTGTTTCTGATCCGTCTCGACCGCCAGAAATAGTGGCGTGCGCCCCTGTTTGTCCCGGGCGTTCAGATCGGGGCCTTTGGAGATAAGAAACTCCGCAATCGCTTGCTGCTTTTTCGATATGGCGGTGTGCAGAGGCGTCCCGCCCAGCATGTTGGTGACGTTAATATCGGTCCCGTTCGCTATGAGCGATTTGACCTTATCAATGTCGCCGTCGACGATGGCCTGGTGCAAGTTTCGGGCCTCGTTCTGGGCGAAGGTCGACTTGGCGTTCAAGGAAACGACCGTTAAGAACACGACGATTGGTATAGCTAAGCGTCTCACG
>JARRQQ010000214.1:0-11439 GCA_037381725.1 Sedimentisphaerales bacterium | reverse complement strand
AACGTCCATCGTGATCGGCCGGCTGTCCCCTACTTCCGTCGAGCAGGCGCGCGAGGCCGTTGACATGCTCAAGAAAAAGGCGAAATCCGCCGCTATCGTTTTGGGCTTCGGCGAGGAAGGCAAAGCGACGCTGCTGGCGGGGATGACCGACGACGTAGTTAAGAAGGGCTTGAAGGCTGGCGACGTCGTCAAAGAGATCGCGCCCATCGTGAACGGCGGCGGCGGTGGACGGCCCCAGATGGCCCAGGCCGGCGGCAAGAATCCCGAAAAGATCGCGGAGGCCCTCACCAAGGGGGGCGAGATCATAAGGCAGAAGCTCAGCACCTAATGCCTCAAGAGTGAAGAAAGTCGTTTCCCAAACGTCTTGTTTGATAGAGCGGCCCGCGAACATGGGCTGGTGGCACCTCAGAGCACAAAAGTCGGGAAGATTCGTCAAGGCCGCAAAACCAATAACCGAAACTGACCAGAGACCAGAGCATTTGGGAGGGGGCAGGTTTTAGGGTTCGGTTTGGAAGGCTGTCGTTATGAAGATACTCGAGGAAGAACCTCCCTTGGCAGACGAGTGCAAGCTGCCCTGGCTCGTCAGCGCCTTTCTCTATCCCATCAGCGCCTCCGGGATGGTTCACCTTGTGGTCTTTGTCATTGTGCCGCTATTAATCTCCGCGTTTATCAGACTGATAGTGTATTTCTTGCAGCCGCACCTTGGGCTGGCGACCGGCGAGATCACCGAGCCGGTTGCGATCATTCTTTATGCTATTTTCTACAGCTACGTGTGCTATTACGTCGCTGATTGTGTGATCGGCAGCTCCAGAGGGCACCGGCGGGCTGCGGACCTCATTATGCCAAATACGATTAGTATAGGTGACTTTGTTTCCGAAGCATTTATCATTATTGGGTGCGCAGCGATCTGTGTATCGCCCGTGTTACTATATTCCATCTTCGTCAAACGGCATGATCTCTGGTTCTGGGTTTTGTCGGCTTACGGGATATTTTTCCTGCCGATGGCGTTGCTCAGAGGAATCACGTTCAGTGCCTTTGACGCCCTGAATCCAATAGAGATTGTCCGTTCGATATACCGTGTATCGTGGTCGTATTGTGGGCTGGTACTGTTCTTCTCAGTCGTCGGTGGATTCATAGCAGTGGTCATACCGAGACTCCCTTTTTGGGAGTTTCTCAAACAGGCTATTAAGTTCTATCTGGTCTTCGTGCTGGCGCATCGTCTAGGCTGGTTTTATTGGTGGCACAAAGACAAGCTCGACTGGGGCATATGAACCGAGATGAGTTCGACGTGTACGAATCAAAGAGTAGAGAGATCCTATGATTCGGTTTTGCTGTGAGCACTGTGGCCGCATCATCAATGTCCGGGACAAATATGCTGGCAAGCGGGGCAAGTGTCCGGAGTGCGGTGCGGCTTTCGTGGTGCCCGCCCGGGCCGCGGCGATTGGGTTGCAATGTGAGAATTGCGGCCAAAAAATAAACGTGCCTAAGACCTACCCAGGCACTCAGGTCAAATGTCCCTCGTGTAATTTCATCATTACGTTACCGGCCCGTCCGATCGACTCCGGGGAAGAACCCGCCCGCGTCCGGTTCACGTGCTCGGTGTGCAACCGAGAGATAAAGGAGCCGGAAAGCTCGAGGGGAAAGTTGGTATCGTGTCCCCACTGTCGCTCTTTTGTAGCCGTTCCCCCTCCGCCGCCCGCTGAAGAAGCTGTGATTCCGATTCAACCGGAGAAAAAGGAGGGTGCGTCCGAAGAGACTTTCGAAGAGTTGCAGACAGGCAGCATCAAAGAATTCAAACGCGAGCCCGACCATGCCACCGAACGCAAACTCCCGTGGATATTCGATATCTTTCTCTATCCGATGAGCACGTCGGGCATAGCCGTACTCGCCATCGTCGTCGTTACGCGCTTCTTGTGCCGAGTCATTGTGCGATATCTCGCCGACGCCTCTCAGGCGTTCATGCCGTGCATGGCTTTCTTCGGACTTGCGGTGCCGGTCGCTATTATTGTGCGGATCGTGCTTTACATGTACTTTTGTTGGTACTTGTGCGAATGCGTGCGCAGCAGCGCGGCGGGTGGTGTCAGAGCCGTTGAGACGAAAGGTTACACGGCTGGCCTTGGTGAGACGTTCGGACAAACCATTAAGGTGGGCGGATGCGTTTTGCTCTACCTGGGGCCGGCCCTCTGCTATTTAGGGGAAACCAAAGAGACGAATTGGATCTTCTGGTGCCTGGCCGTCTACGGAATATTCTTTTTCCCGATGAGCTTTCTGGCCGTCGCCATGGTCGAGTCCTGGTGGGGTCTCAACCCGATCTTCGTGATCGGCTCGGTCTTCAGCACGGTCTTACCGTACCTTGCAATGGTCCTGACCACCATCGTCGCGGTAGTCGTCATCGTCACACAGACTCCCGATCTATCGAAGTCGTACCTGACGTTCTTCCTCGCCTGGCTCGTGGGCGTCTATCTGGCGATGATTGTTGCTCACGTGCTGGGTGCGTTCTACCATCGCTACGAAGAGAAGCTCAACTGGGACGTGTGACCTCTCGGATGCCCCGCGTGTGCAAAGAAAGGAATTTGCACACCCTACAGGCTCATTCAACGAGTGGAGTAGGTAGTCGGGACATGGATAAGTAGTGAATTTGCTCGCGGCTTGCGGGTCGTTTGTAGTGACGCCGTAAGGCGTTTCGTAGCATGGGCGTCTCGCCCATGCGTATTACGGGCGTCCCGCCTGTGAAAACAGGGCCAATCCGCCGGAGGCGGACTGCGACTCATGGGCAGGATGCCCATGCTACTAACCACTACTACCTCATAACAGGTAATATTGTGGATCATCCGAAAAGGGCGGCAGCCTCAAGCGAAGCTTGGGGATGGCTCTTCCCGCAAATCGCAAATCGTCAATCGTAAATCGAAAATTTTCGGTTTGCTTAGTCCTGTTGGCGGATTCGGATGCTTCTTGCGTGGGCGTCCAGGCCTTCGACCTCGGCTAGTCGAATGATGTCGTCGGCGCTCGCGGCCAGCATCTCCTGATCGTATTCGATCATGCTGATCGACTTGAGGAAGTCGTTACTGGTCAGCGCGCTGGCGAACGTCGCCCGCGCGCCGGTCGGCAAGGTGTGACTCGGCCCGGCCCAATAATCCCCGACCGCCACCGGGCTGTAGGCGCCGACGAAGATCGCCCCGGCGTTGGTGATCTGATCGGCAATCAGGCGAGAATCGTCGCCGCACTGAACCTCCACGTGCTCCGACGCGAAATCATCCGCCATTTCAATCGCCCGCGCCATGTTCTCCACAACGATAATCGCGCTGAACTTCTTCAAAGACTCCTTGGCGGCCTTGGCTCTTGGCAATTCAGACAACTGCGTCTTCAATTCTTGGAGCACGTTTTCCGCGAGAGACTGTGAATCCGTGACAACAATAGCGCTGCTGTCGGCGGCGTGTTCAGCCTGACTGAGCATGTCCGCGGCGATCCACGCCGGGTTGGCCTGCTCGTTGGCGATAATCAAAACCTCGCTCGGTCCAGCGATCGAATCGATGCCGCAATAATCGCCCGCGACTTGTTTCTTGGCCGTCTGGACCCACTTGTTACCGGGACCGACGATCTTATCGACTTTGGGAATCGTTTCGGTTCCTACGGCCAAAGCGGCTACGGCCTGTGCTCCGCCGATCCGATAGACCTCGCGAATTCCTAACTCGCAACAGACCGCCAGGATCACGGGGTGGATACTCCCTTTGTGCCTCGGCGGCGAGACGACAGCGATCTCCTTCACACCGGCCACCTGGGCAGGGACCGCCGTCATGATGACCGTCGAAGGCAAAGGCGCCGAGGCCCCCGGCACGCAAACGCCGACCCGCCGAATGGGCGTGTACCGGATTCCGCGCGGCGTGTTCGCCGTGTCGATCAGAATGTCCCGCTGGTAGGCGCGTACGTTTTCAATCGCCTCGCGGAGGCAAAGCAGAATATCCTGGTTGATTTCCTGGTTGGCTCGGTCCAATTCCTCCTGGCCGATGCGGAATTGCTCGGGTTTGAGCTTCATTCCGTCGAACTTCTCCGTGTACTCCGCGACCGCCTTGTCGCCGCGATCAACAACGTTGCGAAGGATCTCCGCGACCTGCTGGTGCTCCTCGCTCTCATCACCGCCAAGCCTCGCCGCGCGGGCCATCGTTGAGCGAAAGCGTTCTATTTTCTTATCGAAGCCGGAATGTGACGAGGAAATGAGAATACGGTCGAGTTCGTGAGGCACGTTCGTCTCCTTCACCTGCCGAAGTTGCCGTAGCTGTAGACCCTTGTGGCCTTATAGAGCAACAGATATTCTTCGTTCTTGTATCGCGTGAGGATGCCCGTGATTTTGAATCGCATGGCCTCGAGGGCGCCGGATTGCTCGTGCACGGTAAGCTCCAATATTTCACAGGGCAGCAGCCGGAACGAACGCCTTTGGAGGTTCCGGCCAAGCGCATTCGGCACGAATACCCAGCCGCCGTCCCGCTGGAGCACAAAGCCTATCCTGTCCACAAAGACCGAATCCACCCCTCGCGTGTACGCCGGCGCCTCCGCCGAAACCTCGTTGCTGTCTGTCATTTGCCGCAGGCTGGTGGTGGTTGCTCTCTGCTGCCTGGCCCTGAATCTCGCGATAATCTCAGGAGGTATCGTCAAAATATCGTTAGGCTCATTGATGTTGATCTTCGGCGTATTGGGCTCAGAAGCCGCGGGTCCAACGTCCTTTGCCTTCCGCTCTTCGTCCTCTCTCTTGCTCAGCGGCAGAAAGTATCGGGGAAACAGGAAGTTCTTATACTTGTACCTGGTGACTTCGGCGTTCCAGAGCCGGTAGGCGGGTGTCGAGCGCGTTTTGGCATCGACAATCATCTTCTCAAGCGTTGATGAGGGCAGCAATTCCAGCTTCGTGCCCGCTTTGACCACGGCCCCGGAGTCGTTCACGTCCTCAGTCAATTCGAAGAACCAGACGTCATTGCTATCGGAGCTGACGAGCTTGCCGTCCACGCTGGCCAGCGACAAACCGTCCCGCAACAACACGGGCTGAGGTACTACCTCTATTTCGAGTCCCGCCGCCGCGGTGATTCCGCTCGTTAGGCTGACCAGAATCAGATATTCGAGTACCTTAGTCATGGATAACCGGGACGATCCCACTCGGATCGTTCACCACCGTCACGTACCGTCCGCTGTCGGGATCATCGGTCGCGACCAAATCGATCAGCGATCTCCAGAATTCGCCGACAAGTATAATCGGTTTATTGCGATTCAGAAAGCCCTTGTTTTTCAATTCCCAGACCTTGGCCAATTCGAGCAGCGTCCCGGTCCCGCCGGGTAGCACGACATACGCCCGGCCCAGTTCGATCAGCGTATCAAGCCGCTTGTCGAGGGATTCGCTCACAACCTCGCGCGTCACGTATTCGTTGGCCTTGCTGGATTTGAACGCCGAGCAGGTCACGCCGATCACTTCGCCCCCGGCTTCCGAAGCTCCCTTGGCCGCTGCGAGCATCGAGCCGCCGTATCCGCCGTTGGCGATAGCAAAACCCGCGTGGGCGAGCACCCTACCGGTCTCATACGCCAAAGTAAACGTCGAGTCGCCTGGCCTGGCTCGGCCGGTCCCGAAGATCGTTATTACGTTTTGGGACGTCATCTTAAGCGTACCTCAATTCACCAGGAAATGGACAATGCGGCACGCATAACCCTGGCTGTTCGGGTCCTTCTTGTCGGTCGTTTTGAGTGTCAACTCGTGGTCACCCGCGCTCAGCTCGGCGTCCAGAATATAGGCCCAGGGCAGGTGAAGATGCGAGCTCCACTGGGTGAACTGATCGACCTGTCGAAAAGGTGACTGATCGACGCTGTATTCAATAACTCCCACGTCGGGACCACACGTGACGAAAACGCCGATGGCGGTTCCCTCGAATTTGAATTTGAGCGTCGCGCCGGGCCGGTCCGCCTTGAGCACGGGCACGTTCACAAAACCTTTGCGCGTTCCTGCGCCGTCGCCCGGCTTCCAGGCGGCGTCATAGACAAAGCCTTCGACCAACTCGGCCTCGCCAATATCCACATACCGCCCGCGATAATAGCTGAACGGGTCGAGAGGCTTTGCCGGCATGGGATTAGCTGTCCGTTTAGCGTTTTCCGGCAACGGTTCGACCCACGCCGTGTCCAACAGATGTTTCATCGAGCGGAAATAGACATTCTGACCGAAAGGGGATGGATGAAGATTGCGAAAATCGTTCGCCCAATCGAATTGCCCGGCGTTGATACGTTCGGTCACTTCGAGGGCAAGGTTCAGCGAGGGCAACTGATAGTATTCGGCGACCTTCTCATGATTGCGAATGACGGCTGGCACGGAACCCTCATTGTACGTTTGCATCTTCTCGGGATCGACGAAGTACATCAAGATAATATCGATGTTGGGGTTGAGTATACGGGCATGACGAACGATCCCTTCCATACCGCGAATGTGGTCGATGTCAGTGCGGGCGTTGGTCGCATCATTGACGGCGGCCTCTTCAAAAAGTAAATCGACCGGGCCGTCTTTGAGCACGTCCCGCGTCAGGCGAAAAGCGCCCGGCGTCGAGCCGGTCGAGGGTATCCCAGCGGCGATAAAATCAAATTGGGTTTCCGGGAACCGTTGCTCCAGGTATTCACAAACCCCGTTCTTTTGCCGCTGGAATTTGATGCAGGAATTTGTCAGGCCGTGCCGCAAATCGAAATGAAACTTGTCATAATCAGCGGTTGTGTGGGCCAGGATGAAATCGACGATGGGCTTTGGGTCCTTAAGGCTGTGAGGATGATGGTCCATGCCTGGCTTGCGGATGACGGTGATCTTGCCGCCGAGCTTCTTGTAGCGTTGTTCGATCACGTCGGTATTCTCCGGCATCGGCACGACAGTATCGGCTGTGCCGCACACGTGCAGAATGGGTACGACGCAGCGGGCTAACGGCTCAAGATTGTCAATCGGGGTGTGCTTATACGCCAAAGCTTGTTCTTCGGTCAGACCGTAAGCCTTCATGCACGCTTGCCAGGAGCGTTGATCGTACTTTCCTTTGCCTCGGCCGCCGGGCCAGCTCTTGAAATCACACACGGGATTGTCGGCGTAGATGCAGGCTACCTTCTCGGGATTGGCGCTGGCCCAATTGTAAACGATCAATCCGCCCCGGCTCATCCCTTCGAGAGCCACGCACGCATCGAAGCCATGATGCTCGGTCAGATAATCGTAAAAGGCGTTCCAATGGTTCACCGCGACGGGAGCGCCAAAGAGGTCCGCCACGTCCATGTAAACCAGATAAAATCCCTTTTCCAAAAGCGCCAGGTCCGTCTGAGGCTCGTGGCCGAAGAAACGCGCCCGCCATATCCAGGGCAAGTGACCAGCCGGATTGCTGGGGACAACGACGATGCAATCGCGGTTATCGTAAGTAAAATCGTAGCGCTCGTAACCATTCCAGTCGGATTTCTTGGCGGCGATGCCATCAGCTCCAAGCCGACGCGCGAAATCCTCACACAGAGAAATATCAGCCAATGAAGCTGTAAGCGCGAGAACCAGTAGAAAGAGTTTGACGTTCCTCATGACTTGCCTTTTTATCCCTCAGTCCTCTTTCGCGTGAAGTTCAGTAGACCCGCCGAAAGCAGAATCTCTCTGTCCCTATCGGAAAGCAGCAGCTTGCCGGCAAATTCGAACGAGCCATCCGCTTTGGCTATCGTGACGGCGTCACTGCTCTTGACCGCTTCGAGCAAACCGTCAACGTCAAGCTCGTCGTCGGGTTCGATTTTGTCGTAATCCGCGGAGTCGGTGAATTCGAGCGGCACGATGCAGAAGTTGATCAGATTCGCCTTGTGGATGCGTTCGATGCTCTTGGCGATCACGACTCGCACGCCCAAGTACATCGGACAAAGTGCCGCATGCTCTCTCGACGAGCCCTGGCCGTAGCTTTCGCCCGCCACGATAATCCCGGCCACGCCTTTGTCCTTCAAGGCTAGCGCCCGCTCGGCGAAAGTCGGCTTGCCTTTTTCATTAAAGCAATTGAAGACCACCTTCGCGTATTCGGGCACGTTCGAGCGGAGCTTCAGGAACGTCCCCGCCGGCATGATGTGGTCGGTGGTGATGGCACGACAATTGTCGGCCCGCGCACAACCTCCACTTTCGATATCTCCTCGTCGGTCGGAGGCGTCTCTATCATGTTGTCATTGATGACAAACTCCGTTGGCATTTCGATACGTGGATATTTCAGGCCGAGCAACTCCGGCAGATCGCGCGGGTCCGTGATTCGACCCGTCAGAGCCGAAGCGACCGCCGTCTCCGGGCTGACTAAGTAGACCTTATCGCCCTTCGTTCCGCTCCGGCCGGCAAAATTCCTATTGAACGTCCGCAGACTCACGACGTCGTCGCCGGGTGAGAAACCTTGTCCGATGCACGGTCCGCAGCCCGATTCCAATATCCGCGCCCCGGCTGTAATTAGGTCCGCCAGCGTCCCGTTTTCGGCTAACATATTCAGGACTTCCCGGCTGCCCGGCGCGATGGCGAGTTCGACCATCTCTGCGATGCGCCGGCCTTTCAAGACCTGCGCCACCATCATCAAATCGGTAAAGCTCGAATTCGTGCAACTGCCGATCGCCACCTGGCGGCTCTCGACGCCGGCGATCTCGCGGATCGGCTTGACGTTGTCCGGCGACGACGGGCACGCCGCCAGAGGCTCCAGTTCGCCCAGGTCGATCTCGATGACGCGGTCGTATTCGGCGTCCGGGTCGGCCGCTAACGGCTGGTAGTCGTTCTCTCGCTTCTGGGCCGCCAGGAACCTTCGCGTTTGCTCGTCGCTGGCGAAGATACTGGTGGTCACTCCCAGCTCGGCGCCCATGTTTGTTATCGTCGCCCGCTGCGGAACCGACAGCCGTTCTGCGCCGTCGCCGAAATATTCGACCACCCAGCCGACATTGCCCTTAGTCGTCAGGATGCTCAGCAGCTTGAGAATCACGTCTTTGGCCGCCACCCAGTCGTTTAGCTCGCCGGTCAGTTTCACACCCACGACCTTCGGGCACTTCAAATAAAATGGCCCGCCGGCCATCGCAACTGCCACATCCATTCCGCCGGCCCCGATGGCCAACATGCCGATCCCGCCGCCCGTGGGCGTGTGCGAATCGCTCCCAAGCAGCGTCGCGCCGGGTTTGCCGAATCGCTCCAGGTGGACCTGATGGCAGATGCCATTGCCGGCGCGCGAATGATAGACGCCGGACTTGGCGGCTACCGTTTGCAGATACAAATGGTCGTTATGATTCTCCGGCCCGAAGCCCGCCATATTGTGATCGACGTAGCTGACCGACAGATCAGTCTTCACCCTCCCCGCCCCCATCGATTCGTACAGCAAGAACGCCGTCGTGCCCGTGGCGTCCTGCGTGAGCGTCTGGTCGATGCGAATCCCGATCTGCTCCCCGGCGGCGAGCGTGCCGTCCACGAGATGCTTACTCAATATCTTGTAAACGAGCGTCTGTCCCAATGTCACACTCCTTGAAATCAAAACGCGTAGTTTAGCACAAATACGCTCGCAAGACAATCTCCGACCGCGAATTAGTGAATAGTTGTTGGTGCTAACGACCGAATACTAAACAGGCGGCCCTGTGCTCCGCCACACAAGGCCGCCCGACAACTGCAAACAAGGACTATCTCGGTGCGATCCGGTCACCGAACGATGGAATCATGCAGTCGCTCACCAATCGCGAACGATGACCCCGTCTTTACCGACCATGTACTTCTCGCCGTCTTTGATCTTCAAGTTGTACACCTTACCGACGAACGGCAACGGCCTGGTTGTTACACTTTTGATGCGAACCGGGCCGTTCAGCGATTTCAGCACGAGGCCGCTTGTCAGATTCGGCGCCGCGATCCACCGGCCCGAATCCAGCATGAAGCGGTGCCAGGCTACGACGCTGATGCAATCTCCATTCTCAAGGACGACGTCCCGGCATTCGAACGTCCCTTCGTGCTCATCGATTCTCTCGACCTGCCGACAATAGCCCATGACCGCGGCTGTATCCGATCTGCCGACCTGCTGGCCAAGCTGGACCTCCGAGATCGGCGCGAGCGAACCATCCACCCACACGGGAGTATCGCTGACAAAGCACAATCGTCCCTTGTCAGGAGGGGGCACGTTACCCCCTTCGCCGTCGTGGACCAGCAGCGAGTCCGTCCTGTCCTGGGGCGTACTGGTGAAGGCAACGGGCGGTGTGCCGATGCGGACGTCTCCACCATCCCAGTAGGTCCAGATGTTATCGTCGTTGACGCCGCAGAACGGCATCTTCATGAAGCTCACGTGGTTGTCGTTGAACAGAACGTTCTGGCCGTCTTCCTGGTGCTGAGTGGCGTTGCCGGCCTTGACCGCTTCCGTGCCGCCGCCGGGAGCATAAGCGCCGGGGAAGGTCTTGGCTTCCGCCGCGGGGGAGGCGATGTACGGATTCCTGTCGGCCGCGACCGCCAAGCCCGGCTCGCTCGACGTCGTCAGAGCGTACAGGCCGAACGGCATGTGGTAGGAATAGCTGCAATGCTCTCTCGCCTCCGGACCGAAGTCCCAGAGGTCGATCAGTTCCCGCTCGCCGGCGCCGTAGTCGGCGGGCTTGAATTCCGTGGTCCCGGAATCGCCCTTGCAGATAAACGACTTGGGCGTCACGTCGGCATATTTGACCAGCAGGTAGAAACAGGACGAGATCGTTCCCGTTCCGCCACTGCCGTCGGCCGACAGCCCGTAAGCGTTGAACCGGTTCAGGGCGGTCCAATCGGGAATGCTTCCGGACCACGTGCTGTTTCTACCGCCGGCACGAGGCAGCTCATCGTCGTAGTCATTGCTGTAGACCAGCATGGCCTTGCCGATGCCGGACAGGTTCGTTCCGCAGACCATCCGGAAGGCGATCTGCCGAACCCTGGCCAGGGCGGGCATCAGAATGCCCATCAATAGAGCGATGATCGCAATCACGACCAGCAGCTCGACTAAGGTGAAAGCTTTACGTTTCATTTTGGTTCTCCTTCAACTGTTCGGAGATTCGCTTAGCCGGCCGTTCCCGAGCACATTGTGACAATCTGTTCAGTTAAGAATAAGTGCAACTCACACGCCCGATCGCATAATGACAGCCCTTGCCAAGAAAAAACGCACAGCACTAAACGCCGTTTCTTCACGAATCTCCATGTTAGCTTCTTTACGCTCAAAAACGGTCGGTTTACACACTTTCAACGAGCCGGTTCGGTCGGGAGACTCTGCGCGATAAGCACGAAGCACCAACGTTTGGCAGGCGGGCCGAAGATATGAAACTTGTCCCGGTGATGACGGACAGAGGAAAAGTATGATGACGACTTAGATTATGATAAGCGTTTCACGTCTGCCGGTCTTGTCTTGTTTCCCATAAATGTGCGGAGCATTCGCGCAAAGCTACCCTCGACAAAGAACCTAAAAGCAAGACTTCAAAGAA
>JARRQQ010000213.1:0-9940 GCA_037381725.1 Sedimentisphaerales bacterium | reverse complement strand
CTCTTTGTTAGGGCTAATCTCTCCGCATCGGTAGTATTACGAAGATAGTCATCAAACAACCTTCCAAGCTCTGCCCTGGACAGGTTCTCTTCGGTATGCGTACGCAGAACCTCAACCGTTGCCTCAATGAGTTGGACTCTCTTGTCAATCGCCAACTGCCCTGCACCAAATACTCTAGCCACGCTGCGAATCTGCATGCACAACACTTCACCGCCAGGGAGCCCCTGACCGCCAAGCATAACGACGAATGCTACATTGGAGGATCGAGCTGCAACCATTGTAGCCACATTTGCGCCCCAACTGTGGCCAACGAGACCAATGCGTAGAGAACCGGTATCCGTCCTATTCTTCAGGTAGATGATTGCAGCTTCGATGTCAGATGCAATATCCCTTTTCGTACAAGCTGGCCATGCTTGGCCTTCTGATTGACCAATACCGCGGCTATCTGCTCGCATCACTACCATGCCATTTTGAGCCAAATGGGCCGCGAGTACCTTAAATGGGCGGTGTCGCCCAACCGTTTCATCGCGGTCAGCACTGCAATTTTGCACGAGAATGACTGCTATCAAAGGTGGGGATGAATTTGGAATCGTAAGGGTTCCCACCAGCCTAATGCCAGCTTGCTCATTTTGAAACGAAACCTCCCGCTCTACATAGGTATACTGTTGTCTCGGCGCTGATTGCGCAGCATCCTCATCCTTTTGGGAACAAGAGCAACAGAGAGTCACTACTGCGATTGTCCAAACAATTCGCATTACAAAATTCATCGTTGAGAGCTTGGCCTTGGTTTGAAGATTGTGTTGCCGAACAATGTTTATATGGTTTCCATATAAGACTCCAGGCTAATCTAAGTGTCCGTATAACGTCGCAAGCGTCTCGTCATTAAGTGGAAAAGCACAAACTACAATGTTGTTGCTTCAGAGCCATAAACGCGCTATTGGCAATGATAAATGTGTATGCCTGTTGAGCAAGGAAAAAGGTGATAAATCTTCTTTTATTCGCAAAACTCCAATGCGTCGATTAGAGTTCGGGTGGAGAGCCGGTGATGGCGTATTCGTCGAAGACGGCGTGCATGATGGTCGTTCGGTTGTTTGTTGTGTAGACGATGTGAATCTTGCCGTCCTGGGTCTGAATGGCGTAGGGATAAGCGAAGGTGTTGTCACCGCCGGCAACGTTGCGCCTGTAGGGATACGTCTTGTCGCCGTCTGTGGAGACCGCCACGGTCAGAGGTGTGCGGTCGTTCATGTTGTCGTTGTAGACCAGCAAGAGGTGGCCATTCTTCAATTTGATGAAGTCCACGGCGGCGTTGGGGTTGCGGAATTTCGTCTCGATTGCATTTGACCACGTGTAGCCGCCATCGCGAGATTCAGAGCGCAGCATGTAGCCGTGGTCAGTGGGAAGGAAATCGCCACCCCGGCGGAGGTAGGCGACAAGATATTTGTCAGTAAGCTGGACGACCTGGGCCTGCAGATTGCCCATAGGTGAACTGATCCGGTTGGTTTCGGTCCATACCTTCGTCTCCGGATTGTAGCGCATGAAGTAGGAGCAGGTCGTGTTCCCGCTTTTCTCCCGGTCCTCGCCAGTCTCGTGGTATACGGGTAGGAAATAGTCGCCGTTGTTCAGGACGATAGGCTGGCCCCGGACCATCGTGCCTTCTTCGAAACTGAGCATGAACGAGTCCGACCACGTCTGAGCGCCGTCGTTGGAGATCTTCACCTTCACTCGCGCGTTGGACCAGGTTTGGCCGTACCGATTCACGTAGAAGAGCCATGCGCGCCCATCCGGCGCTTGCCATACGACGGGATTGCCCTCGCCTCGGTCAGGTGTATCCGCAATGACCTTCGGTTCGGTCCATTGGGTCTCGCCCACTTTGAGGCGAGAACCGTACACGGCGGTATCGTCGCCATATTCGCCGGAGCCGCCGTAGTAAGCAATGTAAAGGTCCCCATTGGTCAGTTGAGTGATGGACGCTGGATGTTTGTATCGGCCCGGGTGCTCAGGGCCAAACACCCGGTAGGTTTCGATATTGTAGCTTTTGGCCCAACCGGGTGAGCTAACGAGACAGAACAATAACACGACCAACTTTTTCATTGCGCGTCCCCTTAGTCGTCACAATAACAAGCATCCGACTGGTATTTGTACCAGAGCTCTTTGAATTTCTCCAGTTTTTCGAGATGGGCGATGATATTTTTGCTGCCGGTGATGACGTCGTGCTCATCGACTAAGATGGGTGGGTGACCTGCGCTTGCCAACTCGGGCGGGAGGTCGTTCGGGGATTCGAGAACCACGGTCTCGTGGGCGATACAAAGCTCTTCCAGGGTGTCCTGGATAGCTGCACAGCCGGGGCACTTGCGCGTTCTGTAGAACGTGATCATTTGGATTCCTTCAACTCGTCAGCGATAGCCTTTGCCCAGGAGGTGATAGCGTCCCAGTCACGGAGGTCGCCCACGGGGGCTTTGACTTTCTTGATGATCCATTTGTCAAACCAGCTCAGCTTCTCCACCTCTATCGCTCCGTGAAAGAGGGCGATGTCTCTTGGCCGGATACGGTCGGCGATGGGGCGCAACCCTCTGGGGAGACGCCAGCCGTCCGTCGCTTTCACGGGGTCTCCCTCGTCGGTCGGACCACTTGAAAACAGCCACACGGGGCGCTCGGCCAGCACCTTTTCGTTGACCTTCAGGAACCTCGCCGCCTCTTTGCGCCATCGGCCCATGTAAGCTCCGCTGCCCAACACCACTGCCTTGTAGGAAGCTACGTTGCTGACGCGATCTGCGGACAGCACGTCGGCGTCAAGCCCCGCCTGGCGAAGCACTTGCCCGATCTTTTCGGCAATCTCCGCCGTCGCACCGTACTTGGTCGCGTAGGCGACCAGAACTCGGCCGTCCATATTAGCCTCCGTTTTGTTCCAAGGTCTTGATTCCTGATGAGCCTATCTGAGAGCGCAAGGCTTGCAACTCCTCTGCAATCGTGGACATCCCCCGAAGGACGCCGGCGAAAAAGACCGCAATGACAGCCGCAAAGAAGCCCACTACCGGTTCGAGCTTGCCGATGGGGATGAGAATGATCTCAAGACCTGCCAGCCCGAAGAAAAAGAAAGACAGTACTCGCAACATGGCAAATGTGTGTTCTGATGCGCTTGCGGCGAGTTCAGAACCGCGTTTATCGGTGTCGGTCCGTACCGGCTGTCAGTGGTGGGGGCCTATCAGCAGTAGAGGCGTGCTGATCTTATGCTTGAGGGTCCGGGAGACGCTTCCGAACAGCAAGTCGCCCACGAAAGAATGTCCATGAGTAGCCATGGCCACAAGATCATAGTCTTTCGTGTCAATCTCCTTCAACATCTCCTTGTCCGGCTCGCCGCTCCTGATGACGACGTGGGCTTCGATGCCCTTAGCCTGCAACGTCGCACAGCGAGATTTCAAGGATGCTTCGACTCGCTCGTGCAACGCGCGGTCCTGGTCGAGTGTGTGGGAATGCACCACGTGGATGAGGTAGACCTGAGCGTTGTTCTGGATCGCCAGGGCCGACACGTGCTCGATGATGGCGTCGTCTACGTCCGAGCAATCCATCGCGACCAGGATTTTCTTGTATACTTGCATGTCAGCCTCCCCCTGCAATAGTTGAATAGAGCAGGTAGATATTCAGGATGATAACAACAGCGGAGATCGTCAGGGCGGCGGCGAACTCCGGCCGGTTGCTTCTGAAGCGGCCCATGAGCTTGTGGTCCCGACAGAGAATCAGCAATGGAATCAGCGTAAAGGGAAGCTGAATGCTCAAGACAACCTGGCTGAAGATCAGAATGCGAAACGTGTCCACGGACAGAACAATGATCACGAAGGAGGGTATAGCCGTAACGAAAACAGACGCTCTATAGAGTAGCGTTCGAGGGTCTTCCGGTTTTCCGAGAAAGCCCGTGATTACGTTGACCTCGGCCATGGACGACGTCACCGACGAGCCGACACCCGCAAAGACGAGAGCAATGGCGAACAGCAAACCCGCAAGAGGCCCAGCCAACGGCTTCAACGTTGCCGAGGCTTGCTCGATGCTTTCAACCACGACGTGATGGCGGGAGAAGACGGCGGCCGCCACGATAATCATCGCCGAATTCACCACCCACCCGAGGAGCATGGCGGAAAACGTATCAAGCTTTTCGTAATGCAAGAGAGACATTTTCTCGTTCTCGGAGATGCCCCACTTGCGGCTGTGAATGACGTTGGAGTGCAGGAAGATATTATGGGGCATCACGACCGCCCCGAGGATCGCCATCGCCACGTAGATGCTGCTTCTGTTGATGGTCGGCACGACCATCGAGGGGGCCAGCTCCGCCCAGTCGGGTTTGACGATCAGGATCTCCACGAGGTAACACAAGCCGATGATTCCCAGAAAGCCCATGATGATCGCCTCAAGCCGGTGATACCTCTGGCTGACGATGAGGAATACTTCGAGCAGTACGGTCAGCAGGGCGCCCAGCCATAGCGGCATGCCGAACAGGAGATTGAATCCGATGGCCCCGCCGAGCAGCTCCGCCACGTCGGTCGCGACACATGCCAGGACAATCGTCAGTCCCAGAAACGCCGAGACCGGGCGCGAGAAGCGCTGCCGGATATTAACGGCGAGAGACTTCCCGGTGGAGATGCCGAGCTTGGCGGCCATGTTCTGGATCACAATCAGCATGACCGTGCTGAGCGTAATGACCCAGAGAAGCTCATAGCCGAACTTCGATCCGCCTTCGATATTCGTGGCCCAGTTGCCGGGGTCGATGAACCCGACCGTGACGAGGAAGCCGGGCCCAAGAAAGCTGAAAAGCGTCTTGAGAGGAAACCCTTTCCTGGCTGCCGCCATTATTCACCAGCCTCGGATTCCTGACGATCGCGTCCATCCAGATATGCCGCTCGTTTGCTGATCGCAAGGACCGCGGCAGTGAAAAAGGCCAGATGGAAGAGGAACATCGGCCAGTAACATACGCCAAGGAAGCGCCACTCATAGGAGCAAAGCCCTTCGCCGCCCCAGAAATCCGGGCTGCCAGACTCGTGCCAGATGTCCGTCAAAGCCAGGAAATAGAGAATCAAGCAAACAAATGAGATCACGCCGAGCGCGAGGCCGACAACAATGAATATGCGTTGTACCTTCGTCGTGCACATCATATCTGGCTCCTTTCATCTCGTTGGCGAATTGCGTTTGTCCAATTCCATTACAGCATGTCAGGCTACCATGAGGGTGCAGACTATGCCGCTGCCGCTTCGTAGCTATCTTGATCCACTGTATTCAATTATAGACGTGTTTGCTAGCTGAGCAAGGACAAACGAGAAAAGCTGAAAACGGGCCTAAGAGCAAGGGCGATGGACTTAGCACATTTATCTACAGCCGCCGCCTTGCTTTTGACATCCGTTTTCTCCGCGTCAGCGGCTTTTGGCCACCTCGACTTCGTAGACGTGCGTCGGGCCGAACATGTTGGAGCGAAAGACGATCCACTTGCCGTCAGGTGTGAACTGGCAGTTCGGCTCTAATGAGTAGTTGTGTTTCGCCAGATTGACGAGCTTCTCAGATTCAAAATACCCACTGCGTATCAGTTTCTCCGGATCGCTGGCGCCGCCTGTCACCGGCGGGATCACGTGCGGCCGGAACAGGTATATCCATTGGCCGTTATCCGGCGCGGCTACGCTGTGGGGTCCACCGCCGTCCCCGCAAAAGAGGGTCTGGTCGGGTGAGATGTTGAAGTGCACGGACCACTCGTGCTTCAACAGATGGTACCACGTTCGCCTCCCGGTCTCGATGTCGTAGCGAGCGACCCAGAAGACGTGGCTCCGGGGCGTCTGCAGGTCGTACAGGATACTCTTGCCGTCCGGGCTGAAGAACTCGTGCCCGTTGATCTGGAAATTCATAAAACGCGGCTGGACGTTGGTCAGTCCCGTGCCGTCGGCGCGGATGATCCAGGTCCGATCCATGAGCTGCCAGGTTCCCTCATGGCAAAAGAGCATCTGGTTCGGATCGGTCGGAGAGAACTGAACGTGATTCAGCCAGGCGCGACTCTCGTTGAATTTGCTGACTTCGCCGGTCTTCAAATTGAGCGTGAATAGCTGCATGTCACGGTCCGTGTTCGGCGTGCCGAACCCCGGGCGCCGCCCATTCCTGCGGCCCGTGCGAGAGCCGCCGAACCTCTGCGGCGGCTTCAAATCGAACGTGCCGCCCGCAAGGGTCTCGTCACAATTGATGTTGGCGACCCGCAGGCCCCGCGGGACGTCGATGACTTTCCGGTCCTCTTTGGTGACCGGGTCCACGGCCCAGATAGCGAATCCCTCGTCGCCTCGCGAGAAATAAAAAGCCCGTCCCGTCTTGTGGCCTACGCAGATCAGCCAAATCCGGCCGGCTCGAATCTGTTCGATCTGGCGGGCCTGCAGGTCAACGGTGTAAAGCCCGCTCGGTGCGGTAAAGACCAATTTCCGCCCGTCCGGAGTGAATTCGTTCTGGTGGAAGTAGGAGCTCTGGCTGCCGTCCTCGCGCGATAGCCGGATGACCCGATGCCCGGTATCCGGGTCGATCCAGTCGGCCGGAATATCGTTCTGCGCGTAGGCACAGGCAGCCGCCATGAGCAGGATTGGGAAGACGCTCGTTACAATGCGCATAGTGTACTCCTTAGCGGTCAATTGCAATTTCGGTTTGGCGGTATTGTATCTATTTTGGACGCATGCGGCTACCTTCGATTCCCGCGGTGCTCTTTTGCATATCATCATGACGAAAAAAGGCGAAACAAGAGTCTGATGCATTGACTAATGGATGCGGATGCATTATGATGATAGCCAGTGGAATGAAATGTGAACCTCTGTGGAGGTGACTGGTGCCTGGTGGTGCCCCTGGTCTTCAAAACCAGTGTGGGGCGTAGACCGTCCCGGGTGGGTTCGATTCCCATTCGCCTCCGCCATTTGCGATTTGTGGGACACGCGACGGTTATGACCGTGTACGGTCCTTTATGGATGCTGACATGAGCGGAAAGACAAAGATCGTCGTTTTCTTCGTGCTGGTTGTGCTTGGTCTAGGTTTGCTCGCTTACGGAGCGGTCGCTCATTCGACGGCCGTTTTGGCTCAGCAGCAGGGCCAGGAGACGACGCTCGCCAAGTCCGAGCCGAGCCTGATCAAAGAGGTCTCGGTGGGCGGCGTCGAGCGGGACGAGGCGGGCAAGATCAAGCAGACCTACGAAGTGGGACAGCAGGCTCCCGAAGCCTGCCCAACCTGAGGCAGTTGATAAGGAGACCATGGTGGCCATGGTCAAGAAGACGAGGTTGGGCAGGTTCTCCGCGAGGCTGCTCGGCTGGCGAATGTGGATACAGACGTCGTTCCTGCTGGTGTGGCTGGACCCGCTGGGTCTGCGTCTGCACACGATGTGCTCGCCGGTCTTTCATTGTTACGCCTGTCCGCTGTCCACGTTTGCCTGCCCGATCGGTGTGCTCGCTCAATTCAGCGCGCTCCACGTTTTCCCGTTCATCGCCGTCGGCTTGCTCGTCGCGGTCGGCGCCGCATTCGGCACGCTCATCTGCGGGTGGGTCTGTCCGTTCGGCTATCTGCAGGACCTGACGGCCAAGGTCCCGACGCCGAAGTTCGATCTGCCCAGATTCACCAGTCACTTTCGCTACGTCATGCTGATCGGCACGGTGTTGGCGATTCCTTATTTCTTCGGCGAAAAGCACCCGCTTTTCGTCTGCCGAATCTGTCCGGCCGGAGGGTTGGAAGCGGCTGTCCCGACGATGGTCGGCCAAGCCAGCGCCGGCGAAACGGTCGTCTGGCCGAACGCCCTGAAGCTGGGCATTATCATCGCGTTTCTTGTCGCCATCTTCTTCATCAAGCGGCCGTGGTGCAGAGTCTTGTGTCCGCTGGGTGCCATCTTCTCGTTGTTCAATCGCGTCTCGGCGTTCTTCCTACATTTCAATACCGAGGAATGCACGAAATGTGAGCGATGCCACAAGCTGTGCGAATACGGCATCGAGCCGGAGAATTCCCCGAACGATCTGCGTTGCATCCGTTGCCTCGAATGCACAAAGTGCAGTCCCGACGCCCTCACCCTCGGCAGCGTCTTCGAGCGTTCAAGTCCTCGCCACGAATAAGCACAGCCTGCCCCGTTCGGCAAGCTCAGGGTAAGCTCTGAGCGCAGTCGAATGGGAAACTTATAGCCACGAAAGGGCACAAGATTCACAAAATTATTATGTGCTCTTTGTGCATCTTTGCGGCTATGAAAGAGGCATGGATTAACCCAGCTTAGGCTTAGTCACGAATTAACACCAATGGACACGAATTGATATCCTCTTCGACGCGGATTGACACGGATTGACTTTATCCTGAGCGAAGCCGAACGGAACGGCTTATTGAACTTCGATATTCTACATTCGATATTCACTTGCAACAGGCCCCAGCCTGTCATTTCGAGCGCGGCCGAGAAATCTATTGAATAGGCATTCCCTTCTTTTAGGGCATCTTTTGATGAAAAAGGGCTGCAAGCGGATGCTCACAGCCTTATGATACGGTTGTGACCTCTACGAATTTGAAGGGGCCTATGCCGAATGGATCGATATAGGCCCCAAATCTTTATCTATTCAACCATTAGCCGGATAAACGCGGCGCTTCGTCACAGCTTCTCAAGGTCGATACAGCCGAATGTCGTCAATGTAGATTTTGCCCGAACCACCTGCTGCTGCACCGCCTTTACTACCCAGGCCAATCGCCATCTGATCCACGTTCCCCAAGTCGACACCCTGATCGGCGAAAGCCTGTAACGGGATATGCCATTCTGTCCAGCTCAGGTTTTCAGCCGCACCAGCGTCACCGTACGCTACCACGGCTGAATCGACAGCGACGTACAAGGGTTCTGCCGCATTGCCCGTACTGCCTCGGAACCAGAGGGACAAGTCCGTGACGTCCGCCAGCGTCCAGTCGCGCAGCGCCGTCAGTGGCTTCGTCGCCTCCGAGTTGGTCACCGGGGCCTCGTTGACGTAATAGAGCGGCATCGACTGCGCCCCACCATGGACAATCCTTTGCTCACAATACGGTGGAAGCAGATCGCCGGCCTGCGCGCCGTTATCCGCCACACCGAAGCCGTCAACCCAGGTCTGCCAAATAGCCTCGCCGTCTGCGTCGTTATCCGTATAACTCTCAAAGTTATCCACGAGAAGATAGGCCCCCGTCGTGAAGACCCAGAGAGGGCCTTTTGCCGTATTGCCCTGCGCATCCACTTCATCCACCCGCCAGTAATACGTTGTCTCAGCCTCAAGCAATCCGGGATCGTAACTCTCAGCATCCAACGCGATGGAACCTTTGTGCTCCGGCGCACTGGTATCAGCGTTACGCACGACCTCTTGGTCCGTCCCAAAGTAAAGTTGGTGCGAGGCAGCGCTGTCGGCCGGCGCCCAGCTTAGCGTCGCATTCAACGCCACGTCCGTCGCATCATACGCCGGCTGCGGACTCCCCACGGCGCCCGGCGTCGTAAAGCACCAGACGTTCCCCTTATAGGTCTCGGCGCCGTCAAATTCGTCAACTCGCCAGTAATAGACCTTCTCGGGCTCGAGCGAACTGGTAGGTGTATAGGTTGTTGCACCTTTCGCAGAACCTCCGGTAGCCTCGTTCACTTCGTCATAGTCATCACCGAGATACACCGTGTGAAGCTTAGCGCCGTATCCGGCCGTCCAGCTTAACATCACGTTGTCCGGGCCTATAGACTCGGCGCCGTCGGCCGGATCGGGGAGATACGCCGTCTTGGGCGGAACGGCAAAGCTCCAGACGTCCCCCTTCCACGGGCTTCTCGGGTCAGCCTCGTTCACTTCATCGATTCGCCAATAGTAGGTCGTGCCTGGAACAAGACCATCCGGATAGGCGTATCCGGGGAAGCCGGCAACATAATAGGTCAAAACCTGGTTGCCTCGGAAGGTATCGCCGGTCCCGTTGGCCACGTCGTCATAAT
>JARRQQ010000212.1:0-6848 GCA_037381725.1 Sedimentisphaerales bacterium | reverse complement strand
AGCTTTTGCGAGGTGACTTCGGAACGCGAGAAGACATTTGCCGAGCTTCTCTATTGTGTCGTCGGACCCGCGACTTTGCGAATGACAACATTATCCCCCGGTGGTGCTCTCAGCGTCATGGGACCCTTGGGACGTGGCTTCCGCATTCCGGATCATACCAAACGCGTTCTGCTGGTCGGCGGAGGCATGGGGACACCGCCTTTGCAGCACTTGGCACAGACGTTGACGCGCCGCAACGACGTGGAAGTCAGCGCGTTCGCGGGCGCCAAGACGGCCAAGGCGCTGCCCTACGAGGGCCACCTGGAGAGTATCTCACAACAGGTGGGCTTTTCGTTACCAGAATTTGCCCGCTATGGTGTCGAATCGCTTGTGGCTACGGACGATGGCTCGGCCGGCTATCATGGACTGGTGACAGATTGTCTCTTGCAGTGGCTTGAGCAGTCCGACGTGATCGCCGACGAAACGATCATTTGCGCCTGCGGTCCGGAGACGATGCTCGCTAGAATAGCTGAAATCGCTGTCGAGAAGAGTATCGACTGCCAAGTTAGTATGGAGCGGAGGATGGCTTGTGGCATCAACATCTGCCAGGGTTGCGCCGTCGAATGTCGCATCCCCGGCTCGAACGAAACCTATTACAAAATGTGTTGCCAAGACGGCCCTGTCTTCGACGTCAGCGAAGTTGCCTTCTAACCATTGCCCGGTTCCCTGGACTTTTCTTTTCGCAATCTTCTTATACTTTCAAGCTGCACGATGGCCAGCCTGTCTCGTGGACGGTTCATTGCTTTCTTGGTTCGGATGAGTGCATCCAAATTCAGCACGTGTATCTTACTGTTTTCAATCTGGACAACTTCGCTTTCCTGTCTGGCTCGATCATAATCACCCAGCCCTTCAATGAAGCTCAGACAGTCCAACTGCCCTTCCTTCGTGTCAAGGTACAAGTTTTTGAACTGCGTGCACGACTCTTCCGTCAGCCGCAATTTCAGTCGCTTCGGCGTGGTCCGGTGCACGGGGTCTAAACCCGAGATGGCTTTCTGTAGCGTGAGCAAATTAGCAGGCGAAAAGTCACAGCAAATGTCGATGTCCTGCGTCACGTACGTGCATCCATGAACGACTCCTGCGAATCCCCCCACTACCACGAAGTCCACTCCGTTGTTCGCCAACCTCTCAAGCAAACTGACAAAATCGCCGCTCACAGTTTCGTGGCCTTCCGCAGTTTCTCTACCGTATCGAGTGCCATCTGGTGGCGTCGGATTCGCTCTGTTATGCTCCTCTGAAGATTGTCCACTAGCACGGAGACATCTACCCCGTAGTCCACGGCTGTTTGGATCGGATCCATTCGCCGGCACGCTCTCGCACGTTTGTCGTTCTCCTTCGATCTTTCTACCATATCCTGAATTGTAGACACCGTCATGTGTCATATCAACACGAAAACAGGTCGGTCCATCAGAACAAACATGGGGCTAAACGGTCAAGCCGCATGCATCATGAGGATAATGAGTTATGCAACGGCGGCGGGTTCCTCCTCGTACTCGTCGAATCGGACGCTGATCTTCTTGCTGACGCCGCGTATCTGCATCGTGATCCCGAACAGCACGTCGGCGATGCTCATCGTGCGCTTGGCGTGCGTGATGATGATGAATTGCGAGTCCTTCTGGAACTCTCGCACGAGCATATTGAACCGCTCGTTGTTCGCCTCATCCAGGGCGGCGTCGACCTCATCGAGGAGACAGAAAGGCGAGGGCTTGGCCTTAAAGACGGAGAAAAGCAGGGCCAGGGCCGTCATGGATTTCTCGCCACCGCTCAGCAATGATATGCTGCGGGGCTCCTTGCCGGGTGGGCGAGCAATGACCTCGATGCCCGCTTCTAGAATATCTTCAGCGTCCTCCAGCAGAATGTCGGCTCGGCCTCCGCCGAACAGCTTACGGAAAATTTCCTGGAAGTGACACCGAATCTCCTCGAACGTCTGCTGGAACTTTTCGCGACTCTTCTTATTGAGACGGTTGATCAACTGCTGAAGCTGGGCCTTGCTGCTGTTGAGGTCCTGAACCTGGTTGCTCAGGAACTCGTGCCGGCTTTCGAGGGTCTCTTGCTCTTCGATGGCATCCACGTTCACATTGCCCAGCCGCTCTATCTTGCCTCGCAAGTCAGCGATCTCCGCCTTAATTCCTTCCCAATCCACGTCCTGATCCGTGTAACTCTCGTACGCTTCGGCCAAGTCGATTTGTAGCTCGTCCCGGACCCTCTCCAAAAGGTCCTGCTGTCTGACTTCCAATTGACTCAGCTCAATCTTCAGTTCGTTAATCCTCTGCTCGGCCTGTGCTTTCTCGCCGTTCTTGGTCCGGATCAAATCTTCCGCCTGCTGTCTTTGCTCGAGCAACTGCTGGACGCGGCTTTGCAGAACGCTACTCTCTTGCTGGTTCCTCTCCTTCTCCACGAATAGTTCGGAGACCCCCGCTTCACAGTTCAGAATATCCCGCTGGGCTTTGGCTGCCTGATCGCTGCAACTTCGGATGTCCTCTTCAGCAGTTTGAGTCGCTGTCATGTTTTGTTGCATCTGACTCTGCAGGCTCGCGAGGATCTGCTTGAGCGCCTTGCTCTGCTCGGCCATCTGGCCCAGCGAGATCTTCAAATCGGTAAGCCGGCCGACCGATTCCTGCTGTCGATGCTTTTGTTCGCCCAGCTCCGCTTCAAGTTTCTCGATGTGTTCCGTTCGCTGGTTGTTCACAACCTCCAATTCGTGCAGTTTCTGTTTCGATTCATACTCCTTTTGTACCGACTGTTCGATCTGTTCGGCCAGCAGGTCAATCTCGCTCGCGATCAGTGGTTCTTCGTTCTTGAGCCGTTTGATATTCTGCTCGATCACACTGACCTTCGAGCCGACCTGCATCTTCTCGGTGTTCGCCTCGTAAACCGCCGTCCGCAGATCCTTGCACAGCTTGTCCAGATGTGCTTTCGTCTGGTCGCTCCTTGCGATGTGGTCCTCGATGGACGCGATCTCGTCGCTAATGTTGGCGATGGTCTCCTGGAGCTGGCGCAGCCGGCTCTTGCGGGATATCAGCCCCGTCGCCCTGCCGAGCGGACCGAGTTTCACCGCCCCATCGGTGTCTATAAATTCGCCCTTGAGCGTCACCAGCTTGCAGCCGTCTGTCACGCGGCCGCTCAACTCGATCGCCTCGTCCAGCGAGTCAACAACGAGCGTCTTGCCGAGCAGTTTCCAGGCCAAAGGTGCGTACCTATTGTCGAATTTCACAAACTCAACGAGCCGGCCTCTCACACCCGGGAAGCCCGACAGGTCGTTGCGATCCACAAACGGCTCGATTCGATCCAGGCACAGGAAATTCACCCGCCCGTCAAGCTCATGGATAGCCTGCCGATCAGCCAGCATCCTCTGCGTGCTGTTTATGACCAGGGCGTCGGTCTGACCTTCGAGCGTCGCCTCGACCGCGCCGGCGTACTCCACGTCCGCCTCGATAATATCGGCCAGCATCCCCTCGACGTAGTCGAATCGCTGATTCTCGACCGAACGGTTCTGGAGGATGCTCTTGACACCCGCCTTGAGGCCCTCGCGCCGCTTTTCCATGTCGGTCAGAATAGTCAGCTCGCTATTCAGCGCGCTCCGTACCTCCTTGCTCTGCGCCAAATGCTCGCTGTCCGCCGTCACGGAGGCGTCGACCTCCTCCATTGTCTTGCGTTTGGATTCCAGGCTGTCCTTCAACTCGCCGAGCACCTTCTCGATGTCGTCCAGACGGGCGTGGTGCTGAGCCTTCTCCGTCAACAGGTCCTCCAACTCCGCCCTCGCCGTTCGCGCCCGGCCGGCCAGGCGGTCCTTCTGGCTGGACAAATTATTGCGATAGACCGAGATGCTCTGGACCTCGTTATGAAGCTGTGCGGTCCTTCGGACGATGTCGATGATCCCCGACTTCTCGTCCTCGAGCTGAGCCTCCAGCGAAGTGCATTCAGCATTGATCTTCTGAATTTTCGCCTGAACCTCTTCGACCTCGTTCGCCTTGTCTTCCAGTATCTCCTCGCAACGAGCCGACTCACTCCTCGACTGGGCGGCCTCCTTCTCGAACCGGCTCCGCTGTTCGCGAAGCTTCTCGATGGTCTCGGCCGCAGACTGCCCCCGCTGCTGGAGTTCCGACACGCGAGTCCGCAGAAAATCAATCCGCTGGAGTCGCTGCTCGATTTGGCTCTGGACGGATACGAGATTGTTTCCGGCGGCGCTGAGCTTATGCTCGGTTTCAATGATCTCCTCGCCCAGTTGGCTGAGCAGAGTATCCTGCTTCGACACGTCCGTGGCCAGATGCTCGAACTGCTCGACAATGTGCTCCAGCGCGTCTTCCTTGTCCTTGCCGCGAGTTCGATTCTTCGCGTATTCGACCAGCGAGTAATTGACCTGAAGCTCTTTGAGCCTTTGCGTGTATTCGAGGTAGTTTCGCGCCTTGCCCGCCTGCAGCTTGACACTGCGAAGACGCTTGGCCACTTCGTTCAGGATGTCCGCCACGCGCAACAGGTTCTGCTCCGTTCGTTCGAGCCTGCGCGTCGCCTCTTTCTTATGCGCCTTGTATTTGCTGATGCCCGCGGCCTCCTCAAAGATCAGTCTTCGGTCTGTCTTCGAGGCGCTGACGAGGTACTCCACTTGGCCTTGCTCGAGAATCGAATAGGCGCGGGTACCGATTCCGGTGTCCATGAGCAGCTCGCGCACGTCCTTGAGCCGGCAAAGCTTGTCGTTGATCCGGTACTCGCTTTCACCACTCTTATATATCTTGCGGGATATCTGCACCTGTTCAGCTTCGATCTGCAACTGCCGCGCCCCACCGCGGTCGGGATTGGACAAAACAAGAGTCACCTCCGCCGCCCCGAGAGGTTTCCGACTGCTGCTCCCGCTGAATATGACGTCGGCCATCTGCCCGCTGCGCAGGCTCTTGACGCTCTGTTCTCCAAGCACCCACTTGACGGCGTCAACGACGTTACTCTTGCCGCAACCGTTCGGCCCGACGATACCCGTCACGGGCGAGTCGAAAGGAAACTCCGTTTTGTCAGCGAAACTTTTGAATCCGTTCAATATGACCTTTTCGAGTCTCATCTATTGCCTTGTCTCTAACGTCCGGTAATGCGCCCTTCGATAGACATATAGCATCTTCGTGCTATATTTGCACTTTTGTTATCGGCCGAGGGTCCGCTATTTCTTGATATTTAGGTCGATTTTCGGCAGGTTTCCGGCGCGGAACTGGGCATCGACGGCGCCTCTATTGCACATTCGTTTCAGAAGAGCAACAGCCTCAGCATACGAAACGCCCAGACCACCTCGGCCTCTGTCCTCCTGCGTTGAGGGCTCCTCACATAGCGTCTTGATGATGTCGGCGAGATCGAAAGAGCTGTTGAGCCGCACGACGACGCCCGGCCGCTTGGGATGCCTTCTCATGACGGTGACGTAATCTCCCCCAGACGGGGCGTTGATGGTTATGTCGCCGTTGATCGACTCCACGAAGATGTCGGGATGGCAGCGCAGCGGCGCACCGAAAAGTGCGATTTGCGGCTGGCCGCCGCGGGAGACATAGACAACCCGGTGGTTGGTCTGAGCGGTCTGCTCCAAATAGAAATCGCGTCCGACAAAATCCTCCGTGATGGCGATATCGTCCAATTGCCGCAAATCTTCGAACGCGGCCAACACAATCTGGAAATCATCGTCGCGTAGAAGTACACGTGCAACCGACACGGCATCACTGCGCCTGGCACCAACCGTGATAGCTTCCAAAGCTTCCAGGCGACAAGGAGCACTTGTATCCATTGCTATCTGCCTGAGGCCCGCCAGTCCAGCATCGCTGCCCAGATTGAGCATACATCTGGCGGCGTGTAACCGGACCTGCACGTCGGGGGAGTTCAGCAAAGCGCTCAGACTGCCGAGGCTCCGGTTGCCGATCGCCTCAAGACCGATCTCGCTTTCATCCATGTCTCGCGACTCGGCAAGTCGGCTCACAAGCACTTTGATCCTCTCTTCCGTCGCTTCCGGCTCTTGCGTAAGGTATGTCGCCTTGAGCAACGAGACAAATCTTTGCCTGCGGTTCTTATACTCGCCCGGCACCATGACTTCGATCCGGCTGGGCAGAACCGCCCTGGCCGTGCCGTCACCAAAACGTCCGTTCAGACGGTTGCGAATGCTGTTGGCCAATCTGAAATCGGGATTCCGCAAGGCCAGAATAATCTTGTAGTCGTTGAGGACTTTCCCGCCGCCCAGAACGTAGCCTACTTTCGGATCCGCCTGGGCGGGGCCGATCTGGTCGGTGTAGACGGGCCCTTCCGCATCGGCTAGGGCCTCCGTCGAGATGCCGAAACTGCCCGGTCTCTTCAGTTCCGTGCTGAAAAGCACACCCCCTTCCAGCGAGGTCGTCTGCGTGCCCGGCAGTGCGGTGACTCTCACGTCGAAGTATTGATTCTTCCATGGCATCTCCGGGATGACGGCTTCAACGAGGACGATCGCCGTTTCGGAGCTGCCAAGGTACTGGTCGATGTCCAGCTCAACTGGGCGCCCGGTGGAGGCCAACTCCTTTTGAATACGGCGTTTGAGATAAGCCCTGATCTGGGGTGGACACTCACCCGAACCAGTCCTCTTGAGGCCGCCTACCACGCTGTATCCTTCGACAGCCATCGCCTCGGGCACAAGCACGTTGGCCAACGACCCTATCGTCGGCCCCAGATCGGGCGCGTCTGTGTGATTCTTCGCCCCCCGGCCCGGACCGCAGCCACCCAGCAAGCAGACGAGCAGCAGTACGGTTGTTATCGGGATGAGTTTGTTAGCTATATTCATATGTCCGGAAGCCCCAGAAGGATCTCGTGTGCGACTCAAA
>JARRQQ010000211.1:0-10199 GCA_037381725.1 Sedimentisphaerales bacterium | reverse complement strand
CACGGCGCAGGTTAATCCGCCTCGCGCGGCAAGGAGTGTGCATCTGTGGTATCCAGCAGAGCAGGGCATAGTGTATTATAACGAAGTGACCGTCGAGAAGAGCTACCCGGGCAGCTACTTCTGCGTGTGCGGCTTCCGGCACGGTTACTTCGGCATCCAGGAATTGACGCGAGGCCGGAAAGTCGTCCTCTTTTCCGTGTGGGATCCGGGCAAGCAGGACAATCCCAACGCGGTGCCGGAGGACCGCCGTGTGAAGGTCCTTTACGAAGGACAGGATGTGCGCATCAGTCGTTTCGGCAACGAAGGCACGGGCGGCAAGAGCATGTTCGACTATCCTTGGAAGATCGGCAAGACGTATAAGTGCATGGTCAGGACGTCAGTCGAGGGTGATCGCACAACCTATGCGGCGTATTTCTATCTCAACGGCGAGAAAATGTGGAAGCATCTGGTGACCTTTCAGACGATTACCGGGGGCGATTATCTGAGCGGCTACTACTCTTTCATCGAAGACTTCCGGCGCAACGGTGAAAGCGCTCAGAATATCCACCGGGCGCGATACGGCAATGGCTGGATCAAGACCAAAGAGGGCAAATGGCAACCGCTGACCGAGGCGCGATTCACCGCCGACGGAACGCCGACGATGAATATTGACGCGGGTCTCGAAGACGGTCGTTTCTTCCTCCAGAATGGCGGCGACACGCAAAATCATACTCCACTGCGGTCAATAATCGCTTGTCCTGCCGAGTTGACGAGCTGGCCGACGGCTGGCGTCGATGACAAGTGGAAACTAGTCTGGGCCGATGAATTCAACTATAGGGGATTGCCCGACCAGAACAAGTGGAGCTATGAAGTGGGCTTCATCCGCAACCGCGAGAAACAGTATTACACGAAGGACCGCCTGGAAAACGCCCGCGTCAAGAATGGCTCGCTGATTATCGAAGCCCGGAAAGAGAAGTACGAGAAGGGCGCATACACGTCGGCGAGTATCAACACGCGGCGCAAGGCCGAATGGTTGTACGGGCGGGTCGAAGTGCGGGCGAAGCTTCCGACCGGCAGGGGGACATGGCCGGCGATTTGGATGTTGGGGACCAATCGAGACGAGGTCGGCTGGCCCTCGTGCGGCGAGATCGACATTATGGAGAACGTCGGATTCGATCCCAATCTAATCCACGCCAACGTGCACACAAAAGCATATAACCACGTGAAGAAGACAAACAAAGGCGCTACGATCAAGGCCGAAAAGCCCTACGAGCAATACCACGTTTATACGATTGAATGGTACCCGGATCGGATTGACTTTTTCCTGGATCACCAGAAGTACTTCAGCTTCGAGAACGAAGGAACCGGCAATGACGTGTGGCCGTTCGACAAGCCGCAATACCTGATCCTGAACCTCGCCATTGGCGGAAGCTGGGGCGGACAGAAGGGAATCGACGACACGATCTTCCCGCAGAAGTTGCGAAAAAGAGCTTGCCAAACGCCGTCACGTCAAACATAATGGAGCCGATGTTACGGCTGAGAGCAAGTGGTACCTCTCGGGACGAATGCGAATTTGAGAACCATGCCAAATCGTTAGGAGAAGACGCATCATGAGCGAAATGAACGAAAAAAGCACGTCACGTCGCGAATTCTTGAAGGATACCGGCCGGATCGCCGCCACGTCGGTTATCGCGGCCGGAATTGCGCCGCGCATTTACGCGCAGGGCAGTGATACGATCAAACTGGTTCTGGTCGGCTGCGGAGGCCGAGGCACGGGAGCCGCATCGAATGCCTTGTCCGTCAAAAGGGGGCCCATGCGACTCGTCGCTATGGCCGACGTCTTCGAGAATCGTCTCGCCAGCAGCTACAAGAACTTAAAGCAAAGGCACGGAGATCAAGTGCAGGTCCCCGAAGATCGCCGATTCATCGGGTTCGACGCCTACAAGAAGGCAATGGACTGTCTTAGCCCCGGCGATGTCGCGATTTTTGCAACGCCTCCAGCGTTCCGCTGGGTGCATTTCACCTACGCCATCCAGAAGAACCACAACGTCTTCATGGAAAAGCCCGTCACCGTGGACGGTCCGGTCAGCCGGCGGATGTTCAAGCTCGCCGAAGAATCGAAGGCGAAGAATCTCAAAGTCGGCGTCGGTTTGATGTCCCGTCACAGCCGGGCGCTTCAGCAATTAGCTCAACGCATCCGTGACGGCGAGATCGGCGATATCGTTTTGCAGCGCGGCTATCGAATGAGCGGCCCCATCGGTTTCTTCCGCTCGCTGCCCAAACCGCCGGGCATCAGCGATCTGCTTTATCAGATTCAGCGTTTCCACAGCTTCATCTGGGCCAGCGGCGGGTGCTTCAGTGACTTCTTTATTCATATCATCGATCATCAGTGCTGGATGAAGAACGACTGGCCCGTCAAGGCACAGGCCCTGGGCGGCCGCCATTACAAGAAGAGCCCCGAAGGCGTCGCCTACGTGGACCAGAACTTCGACACGTACTCGGTCGAGTACACTTTCCCGGATGGAAGCACGTTCGTGATGGACGGACGCTGCATGTTAGGCTGTAAGGACATCTATTCCAGCTATGCGCACGGCAGCAAGGGCATGGCGATCGTCTCCAAGAGTGGAGATTGCGGCTTGCCCTCCAGCACGTACACAAGCCAGAAGCCGGATCGCTCGCAGTTGATCTGGCAGTCGGAAATCAAACCGGATGAGCGCAATCCGTACCAGAACGAATGGAACGACTTGGTAGACGCTATTCGTGACAACAAGCCGTACAACGAGGTCGAGCGCGGCGTTCGAGCCAGTCTCGTGACAAGTCTGGGCCGCATGGCGGCGCACACCGGCCAGGAAATCACCTATGAGCAAATCCTCAACAGCGAGCACGAAATGGCACCTAACCTGGACCAACTGACGATGGATTCACCCCCGCCTCTACGTCCGAACGCCGAGGGGCGATATCCCGTCCCGCAACCGGGCATCGTCAAGGACCGGGAGTATAAAGAATTCACATAACGTGAGAATTCAGTAGCTGATCTGCCGCTGGTTTCGGCTTCCCCGAGACCAGCGGCTTTTTTTGTGGCGTCGTCACGCTTCACCTCTTCCATCTGCGACTTCCAAACAGCAGTTGAATCCGAATGGACTATCGGATATAATGCGCGGCAAATGCGGCGTGAGCCTGTGCAGTATGCAGATAAACGAAATGAACCATTCGATCTGAAAGGGCACATCGAAAAGGAGACATTATGACTGATTCGAGTGAAATGGGTAAAGAAGTTGGCACGTCGCGGCGTGAATTCCTGAAGAGTACCGGTCGGGTCGCCACCGCCTCGGCCGTGATGGCCGGGATCCGGGGGCCGCAGCGAATGCCATGTCCGTCAAGAACGGGCCGGTCAGGCTCATCGCTATGGCAGATGTTTTCCAAGACAGGCTCTCTCGAAGCTACCGGAACTTGATGAAAGGGTACGCTGGGCGGATGGATGTGCCTGAGGACCGAAAGTTTCTGGGATTCGACGCCTACAAGAAGGCGATGGATTGTCTCGGCTCGGGGGACGTGGCCATCTTTGCGACGCCGCCAGCGTTCCGCTGGGTGCATTTCACTTATGCCATTCAAAAGGGCTTGAACGTTTTCATGGAAAAACCCGTCACCGTGGACGGCCCGACGACGCGCCGAATGCTCAAGCTCGCGAAGGAAGCCGACAAGAAGAACATGAAAGTAGGCGTTGGATTGATGATTCGGCATTGCAGGGGCCGGCGGCAACTGCTGGACCGCATCAACTCGGGTGAGATCGGCGACATTATCGCCTTGAGAGGCTATCGTATGGCCGGGCAGGCCTGCACAACCGGTCCGAAGCCGGACGGCACGAGCGAATTGCTCTACCAGATTCGGCGGTTCCACAGTTTCCTCTGGGCCAGCGGGGGCATGTACAGCGATTTCTACATTCATCAGATCGACGAGTGTTCCTGGATGAAAGGGGCGTGGCCCGTCGAGGCCCAGGCCTCGGGCGGGCGACACTATCGGGGTAACTCCGTCGATCAAAATTTCGACAATTACTCCATGGAGTACACCTATCCGGATGGGACCAAGCTCTTCTACTACGGCCGTGCGATGAACGGCTGCAAGGGTGCGTTTTCCAGCTACGCCCACGGCACAAAAGGCTCGGCCATCATCACCACGTCGAGCCATTATCCCGGTAAGGTCCGTACCTTCAGGGGCCAGAACATGACCAATGAGAACCTGATCTGGAGGTTCCCGCAACCGGAGCCGAATCCGTACCAGCTTGAGTGGGACGACTTGATCGACGCCATTCGCCAGGACAAGCCTTACAACGAGGCGGCCCGCGGTGCCGAGGCCAGCCTGGTCAGCACAATGGGCCGGATGGCCGCTCATACGGGCCAGGTGATTACGTTCGAGGATGCCCTCAACTGCGAGCACGAGTTTGCCCCCGACGCGGACAAATTCACGATGGATTCGCCCGCACCGCTGCGCAGCGATTCCGAGGGCAAGTACCCCGTCGCGGAGCCTGGAATCATCAAGGATCGCGAATATAGAGAATTCGTGTGAATGAGAAACAAGGAGAGATTATGGCACGCTCAGACAACAGTGAGAAGGCGGCGAGCACGACGCGACGCGAATTCCTGAAAGCGTCAACTGTCGCCGCCTCGGCGGCCGTTTCGGGATCGCTGGGGATCGGTCATCGGGTGTTTGCGGCCGGCAGCGATATCCTTCGCGTCGGGATGGTCGGTTGCGGCGGACGCAACACGGGAGCCGCCGCCCAGGCCCTGACCGCGGATTCGGGTGCCCGGCTGGTAGCCATGTGCGATATCTTCATGGATCGCGTCAAGGCCAAACGCCGGATACTCAAACAGCAGAAGGGCGATCAGGTCGCGGTAGACGACGATCATTGCTTCGCCGGCTTCGATAGCTACAAGCACGTCATTGAGGCGTCGGACGTGGTGCTGATCGCCAACGCGGCGAAGTTTCACCCGCTCCATACGATGACCGCGATCAAAGCCGGAAAGCACGTGTTTACCGAGAAGCCCCATGGTATCGACCCGGTCGGAGTCAAGCTCATGCGTCAGGCTGCCGAGTTGGCCAGGCAAAAAGGACTGTGCCTTGCCTCAGGTCTCCAGAGCCGGCACCACACGGGCTACGCCGAGACGGTCCAGCGGATTCACGATGGGGCGATTGGCGACGTGGTCGCCATCGAAGAGAATTTCCTCCGCGGTCCTTACGGTGTGGTCGAGCGATTGCCCGGGCTCACGGAAGTCCAGTGGCAATGCAGTACGCAATATCATTTCCGCTGGCTTTCCGGCGACGACGTACCGCAGTCGCTCGTGCACAACATGGATCGCGCCAGTTGGGTCCTGCACGATCAGGCTCCCGTGAAATGCCACGGCTTAGCCGGGCGGTCTTCGATGACCGAGCCGATTTACGGAGACGTGTTCGATCACCATTCGGTCGTTTACGAACTTGAAAACGGCGTGCGCGTCTATGCCCTGTGCCGGACGACGAACGGCTGCTACAATGACTCATCCAGCACCGTGCTCGGCAGCAAGGGCAGGGCCTCCGTGACACGCTGCCAGATCTGGGGCGAAAACAACTGGCGATGGACGGGCCGCTGCGATCCGTACCAGATCGAGCATAACGTACTTTTCAAGGCGATCCGCTCCGGCCAACCGGTTAACAACGGTGACTACATGACCCGGAGCACGATGATCACCGTCATGGGACAAATCTCATGCTATACCGGCAAAGAAGTCACCTGGGAGCAGATCAATCAGTCCGATTACTACTATCCGCCAAGGCCCCAAGATTGTCACGACGGTATGGAGCCGCCGGTCAAGGCGGGTCCGAACGGCAGTTATCCAGTACCGAAACCCGGTTTCACCAAGATGATTTGAGGAGAAGGAACATGATCAGTCGTAAGTTGATACGTATCGCTATGGCATTGATTTGCCTGGGAATTCTGGCGAAGACCCAGGCTAAGGCCGTAGATAGCAAGGCCCCGAAGAAATACACCGAGACCGTCATCACAAAGACGGACGAGAAGATAACGTTCGATATGGTTCTCATTCCGGGTGGGACTTTCCAGATGGGCAGCCCCGCAAGCGAACCCGGCCGCAAAGAGGACGAAGGTCCCCAGCACCAGGTCCGACTGGATGGTTTTTACCTTTGCACGACCGAGACCACGATACAATTGTTTATGGCTTACTACGTGGAGACAGTTACGGGCAAGAAGGACTTTATCACGGTGGATGAAGAGAAGAAGGACGAGGACGTGGACGCGGTCACCGGGCCTACGCCGGTCTACGGCGATATGACAATGGGCTATGATGAGAAGCATCCGGCTATGGGAATGACCTGGTACAACGCCATGAACTTCTGCAAGTGGCTCTCAGAAAAGACCGGCAAGCAATATCGTCTGCCCACGGAGGCGGAATGGGAATACGCCAGCCGGGCGGGATCGACAAGCGCCTTCGGCGTTGGAGACGATCCCGGACAGGTCAAGGAATTCGCCTGGTATGATGAAAACGCCGACAGTGAGACTGCGCAAGTGGGCAAGAAGAAACCCAATGCCTGGGGCCTTTACGATATGTCCGGCAACGTCCGGGAATGGGTGTATGATTTCTACAATCCCACCACCTACAAGGGAGCCGCCAAGCAGACTCCGGCGGTCAATCCGAAAGGGCCTGAGACCGGCAAAGTACACGTTGCCCGCGGCGGCGATTACAGTAGTCCGGTAGCAGACGTGCGTTGCGCCGCCCGGTCCTTCGAGGAACCCTGGTGGCGCTCGGGCGATCCCCAGATTCCGAAGAGCAAATGGTGGCTGCCCCAGATGGAGTTCATCGGCCTCAGAGTGGCTCGATCTGTGGACAAGAAAAGTGACAGATAGAACGGCTGGGCTTTGTTCCTTAGCTGAGATGTCGGCAGTTATGCCTGATTTGGAGCTATGCTATGAATAGGAAAACTGCTCGTTTATTCCTTGTTGTCTTGTTGTTTTGCGTGACTGCGGCTCGCTCGCAAACACATAAGGATAAGCCGAAGACGCTTGACAACGATCCGAACCTGGTGGCCTGGTGGAGATTTAACGAAACCACTGGAAAAACCGCAGTCGATTCTTCACCACATGACCGAACAGGTACGCTGACAGGTAATTTGTCGTTCGATGAGAACTCGGCCGACGGTCGAATCGGCAAGGCGCTCAAACTGGATGGCAAGGACTACGTCCAGATCACCAAGTACAAGGGTGTGACCGGAACCAGACCGCGAACCGTAGCCGCCTGGCTCAAAACGGGGAAACCCCAGGGCGAGATCATTTCCTGGGGCGCCGACGACTACGGTAAGATGTGGATTTTTCGTTTCATAAGAGGTCGCGTCGGCGTCACACCCAGCGGAGGCTATCTCTACATGAAGGCCGAGACGCACGACAGCGAGTGGCATCACGTCGCCGTGGTTGTGCACGAAGCTGAGCTGCCGAACCTGTATGACGATGTCACGCTCTACAAAGACGGTGAGATCGCTGAGATCCACGATATCGGCCTGCTGGACCTGTGGCCTATCGACACGGGCAATGATATCGACGTCCGGATTGGCAGACGGTTTGCTGGCCTTCTCGACGATGTGCGACTCTACGACCGTGCCCTTTCGGACGAAGAGGTCAAAGCCATCTTCCAGTTGAAGAGCAATGAGCCGCAGCAAAAGCCCTGAACGGTTGTGAAAGGAGATACAGGATGGAAGACAAACGAGTGACTCGGCGACAATTCATGTGTGACGGCGCCGTGGTTGCGGCGGGTGCAGCGGTCGGTCTCGGCGCCAACGCCATTGCGGGCGAGCCGGCCAATACGTCCAAGATACGCAACTACCACCCGAATATGGAGTACCGCCGACAAGGCAAGACGAACCTGATGGTCTCGGCCGTTTGCCTTGGCGGGCACTCCCGAAGTAACCAACAGGAGCGCAATGAGATTGTTAGTCGCGCCATTGACGTCGGGATCAACTACATCGACGCCTGTTGGGATAACGAGGTCAAGCGCGACGCCAAAGCCCTGAAGGGTCGTCGCGACAAGATGTACCTGGCGCTGTCGCACGGCGCAAAAGAGGTGCGCAACGAAAACTACCGAACCGCCAAAAAACTTCTGGGCTCGCTTGATGAGTTGTTGAGAGATTCGGGGCAGGACTACACCGATTTCTGGCGCATCACCTGCCTGGAGCCGGGCGGTCGGCATACCTTCAACACGGCCTGCGAAATCGTTAAAGCGCTGGAGACGGCGAAGAAGCAGGGCAAGGCCCGTTTCGTCGGATTCTCTTCACACGACCGCCGCTGGATTCAATTCATGATCCAGTACTTTCCGCAAATCGAATGCGTGTGCTTTCCCTTCACCACCATGAGCAAGCGTGCCCCGACGGACAGTCTCTTCGAGGCGCTCAAGAAACAAGACGTCGGCGCCTTTGGCATCAAGCCCTTCGCCGCCGGTTCCCTCTTCAGAGACGACCCTAAGGAAAACAACAAGCGAGCACGTCTGGCCATTCGTTACATATTGCACAGTAATACGGTGGTCCCGATCCCGGGAATGAATACGATTGAAGCCGTCGATAACGTGGCCAAAGCCGTCATGGAACGCCGCGAACTCGACGTCAAAGAGACCGCCGAATTGGACAGCGCGAGCAAACAAGCATGGGCCTCGTTGCCGGGCAACTATCAGTGGCTGAAAAACTGGGCGTACGTCTGAGCAGTCCGCTGCAAAATCGCATGAGATTCTTTGCCTTCATATTAGTCCTTGCGGTAGCGGTCGGCTGTCAGCGGCAAGAGGTTCACAAGACTTCGTCGGCAACTGACGAGAGCAAACCTAAGGCGCCACGGCTCAGCAACGCAAATGAGGAGCCGCCGCTGTTGTTGGATGACGAGCCGCTTCTCTTGGCGGATGATGATTCGGACGCTCATCAACTGGGCGGTTCCGGCGCGGACAATAGCCGCTGCTTTGTCTGTCACGTGAACTATATGCAAGAGGATATTGCGGTAACTCATGCACGCGCCAATATCGGCTGCGCGACTTGCCACGGCGAATCCGACAAGCACATTGCCGACGAATCTTGGGCCTCGGGCGGTAACGGCACTCCACCGGATATTATGTATCCACGTCCCAAGATCAATCCGTTCTGCATGGGTTGTCATCCGAAGAACACGATTGACACGGACCAACACAAACCGCTTTTTGCCTCTGGCGCCGAGCAAAAGTATTGTACGGATTGTCATGGAGACCATCGCTTGACGAATCGCAAGTGCAAGTGGAAATGAGTGTGCCTTGATGGCCGACCTCGAAAGGAACTGGCTTATGTCTCGCGACCACTTGGATCCGAAAGTGCTCCTCTTTATCTTGTTAGGATTATCAACGGGGCTCGCCGGCGATGTCGCCATCGCTGGACAGATGCGATTGTGGCACAGCGTGGATATCGCCTCCTATCAAGGAACGTTCGTTTGTCTGGGCGATTTAACAGGCGATGGCCGAGTGGATTTTCTCTTGTATAGGGAGGGGCCCCAAACGACGCCTGGATACATGGTAGCTTTGGACCATGACGGAAAACTGCTGTGGGAGTTGGGAAACCGCGCCCTGGACAAACACCAGCCCGACGGCATTTGGAATGAGCCGGCCCTTCGCGGAATCGCCTTCATCTACGACTTCGACCGGGACGGCAAGGGCGAGGTCTTTACCGAATTCTGGAAAGACGGCAAACCCATGCTGTACGTCCTGGAGGGTGCAACCGGGCGAATCTTGCAAGAGAGAGAATCTCCCTTGAATCTTCAGGTCCGAGGAGGACGGCGCAGCCGGTGTCATCCGGTAGAGCGGGTGGCATTTTTGCAGGGCAAGGACAAACCACCGTCGATTGTCCTCAAATTCGGGGCAAGTAATTTCGTGCCTTGCTACGCCACGGTTTTGGACGCGAAGCTGAACACACTCTGGGAAATTCATGGTAGTCAACATTCGATGGGCCACGTTCCGACGGTAGGGGACGTGGACATGGACGGCCGGGACGAGATTATATTGGGGACATTGCTGGCTGATGAAGAGGGAAAAGTCCTTTGGGAAAAGAAGGTGGAGCGACACGCGGACTGTACGATGATTGCCGACGTGCATCCCGCGGCGGGGCGAGAAGTGCTGATGAGCATCTGTTCGACCGGGCCGGCTTTTTGCATGTCGGCCAATGGTGAGGTGCTCTGG
>JARRQQ010000210.1:0-12964 GCA_037381725.1 Sedimentisphaerales bacterium | reverse complement strand
CAAAATTAAAGCTATTTCTTGCAAACTATCAGATGTCGGGAATAGTAGTCCTGGCCTTTGATTCTGTGCCCTTGCTCGTCGGGGCCTTGCCACGGAAAATGGATGGCTAAGTGAGCGACATACAGAAAGAACGGCTTGTTTCGGTGTCTCTCCATAAAGTCGATACTGTGCTTCGTGATCAAGTCCACACTATACCCGGTTTCCATCTCGATTTTCTCATCGTGCCACCAATCCTCGGTCCCGGAGCGGCTGATATGCGAATGGTGGTCGCCGTCACCGGTCAGCAAACCCCGGAATTCATCGAAACCGTGATCCGTCGGGAGGTAAGGCGATTTGTAGCCCAAGTGCCACTTGCCGAACATGCCGGTTGAGTACCCGGCTTCCTTCAAGGCTTCAGGAATAGTCACCACATCGAGCGGCAAGCCAGTACTGGTGTGCTTCTTGGCGGACAGCGCGCTCTCGAAAATGCGCCCGAAGCGATTTTGGTATTGTCCGGTCAACAGGGAGGCTCGGGTCGGCGAACACATCGGACCATTGGAGTGAAAGTCCGTGAACTTCATCCCCTCGGCGGCCATCGCGTCAAGATGGGGCGTTCTGTTGCTCTTATGGCCATAGCAGCCGAGATCGCCGTAACCAAGGTCATCCGCGACGATCAGTACGAAATTCGGTTTCCTTTCATTCTGAGACGTGCGGGCAGGGCGACTGGAGCCGGCAAGGCCCAACATGCTCAAACCGAGTGCTTGTAGAAAGGTTCGTCTATTCATATTGACAGCATTGTAACAACGATGCTTTTTGGCGACAACTGACTACCGGGAATCTCTTCGGAATTGGGTGTTCTTGCTCTGAGATCGTGCTTGCATCGAGACCTTGCGTAAACGACAATATCCACCATACGACCGCTCGAAATAGGAATGAGAATTCATCCTGACAGGAGAGATAAATGTTAAACGGGATCAAGAGAGTACTTTTGATAAGCCTCATGGTTGTCCCGGTTTTTGCGGAGGGGAGCCTCGCCGAGAGCGAAGAAAGACTACCCGTGATTGATATCTCCGGCCAGACATATCGGCACGTCATCATTGCCGCGGGCACAGAGGATGTCTACCAGGGGCATCCGACGACGCTGCTGATGCCGGACAATAAAACGATGTTCGCCGTATGGAGTATCGGCCACGGCGGTCCGGCCGGTCCTATGGCGCGCAGCGACGATGGGGGACTAACGTGGACGCGGTTGGACGACCGTTTGCCGGAAGGCTACAAGAAGCACGTCAATTGCCCGAGTATTTATCGTCTGGTTGACCCTGACGGCCGGGAACGACAGTGGGTGTTCTCCGCACGGCCTGAAATGCCTCGTATCGTTAGTGAGGACGGTGGCAAGACTTGGCGAGAGATGAAACCGCTTGGATTTCCTTGTGTGATGACGTTCAGCAGTGTCGTTCGGTGTAAGGACGGCAATTATCTTGGATTCTACCATCGGCGCTTCGGAGAAATACTAAAGGTGTTCCAGACCGAAACGAAAAACGGGGGGCTAACCTGGTCGGAGCCTGAGTCGATAGCCGACGTGGAGGGTAAGTTGCCTTGCGAACCTTACGTATTCCGGTCACCGAATGGAAACGAACTGTGCTGTTTGATGCGTGAGAATACGCACAAAGGCCGGAGTTTGATGATGTTCAGCCGGGACGAGGGGAAAACGTGGAGCAAGCCGGTCGATACGCCCTGGGGATTGACCGGCGACCGGCATCAAGGCGTCTACACGCGAGATGGGCGATTGGTCATTGCCTTTCGGGACAGGGCACAAGAGAGTTCCACCTACGGCCATTTTGTAGCCTGGGTGGGCACATACGACGATATCAAGAAGGGACGCCCGGGACAGTACCGAATTAAGCTGCTTCACAGCTATGCCGGCCCCGACTGCGGCTATCCGGGTATGGCAATCCTCCCCGATGGTACGATCATCGCCACGACCTATATCAAGTACCGACCGGGAAAGGAGAAGCACTCAGTCGTTAGCACGCGGTTTGAGATCGAAGAAACTGACGCAATGATTGCAGGGAAGCGGGACGTCTCACCTGTTTTCGAGATGCAGGACTTGTTTGAATCCGTGCGCATCCCGAACATAACTGTGGCCACCTACGGAACAATCCTGGCTTTCGCCAAATCCGGGAGGATGCTCCGCCGCAGTGAGGATGGCGGCAAGAACTGGGGACCCGTACAGGAAGTTGGGCCTGACGCAGCCGGTAGCGCAATCGTCGATGAGACCAATGGGGACGTGATGGTGGTGAATCCCAGGGTCGGGTGTCTCTGGCGAAGCCGTGACAACGGGAAGAGTTGGGTCAAGGAAGAAATCACTGTCAAACCCAACGCCGTCGGGCAGGGGGCGCCGGATGGAGTTCCCGCGCAGACGACCTGCTCGGAATCGGGAATCACACTGCTCTATGGCAAGCACAAGGGCCGATTGCTGATGCCCGCCCGCATCCAGCCGCCGGACGGCAGCAACGCCCAGGAGTGGTGGCCGTACAACTACAATACGGCGATCTATAGTGACGATGGCGGAAAGACCTGGCAGACGAGCGGGCCTGTGCAGAACGGGACCGGAGAGGGGACTCTGGCGGAGGTGTCCGATGGCCAGGTCTATTACAACTCTCGCTGCCATATGGCGATAGACAATCGCAGGCGGATCGCCCGAAGCTATGACGATGGGCATATGTGGACGGACTGGGAAGTCTCCGAGGATCTCTTCGAGGTTGGCGAGCCGTTCTATTTCAAGTACGGTACTAAGCCCAGCTACGGATGTAACGCGGGGCTGGTCCGAATGCCTCTGGGAGCGACGGGAGGTAAAGATGTATTACTGTTCAGCACGCCGGACAATCCCGGCGGTACGCGGATACGAATGACGGTATGGGCGAGCTTCGATGGCGCCAGGACTTGGCCGGTTAAGCGCTTGGTGTACAAAGGTCCCAGTTCTTATTCGTCGTTGGCTGCTGGAAAGGATGGAACGATCTATCTGCTTTTCGAGCGAGGCGAGAAGAAACTCTACGAGAAGGTCTCTGTCGCCCGCTTCAACCTCGAATGGCTGACTCAAAGCCGGGATTGGCGAAAGCTCCTCAAGGATTAGCTCAGCGTCATTACCAATATTTCCTCTGCACCGCCTCCGCGGCCTGCATATGCTCTTCGTGTGTCTTCAGCTCGAATTCCTTCATGATATCCGCCACGCGGACCTCGGGCGAGAGACTTTCGATGATCGTCCATTCCTCCTGCATGAAGGTCCTGATACTCACCTTTCGGCCGTACTTGGCCTGGATTTCCTTGAATCTGCGGCAATAGGGCCATGAATGGAGGAACGTTTTTTCCAGATTCAGCGGTGCACACACCCAGTCGGCGTAGTTCCCCGTCCAGGCAATCTGTTCACCGGTCACGTCGCAAATCTTGCTCGTGTCCTTCCGCGTGCTGGAGACGACGCAATACTTGTTTTGCCACGCCTTGGTATTGACCATCGAGCCGCCGGCAAACGCCGAGGGCCAGAAGACCAACTCCGCCCCGGCTTTTCTCAGAGCGTGCCAGCCGTCGAGCCACTCGATATCGAAGCATATTTGGGCGCCCACAACGCCGAAATCCGTCTTGAACACGGGCGGGTCCAGAGGCCCGGGAGTAATTCCATTGTCGATCTCGCCGATCGTTGGGTGTATCTTGCGATATTCCCCGAGCAGTTTGCCTTCCCTGTCGATAAAGACTGCTGCGTTGTAGTACCGGCCGTCCTCTTTCGTGTAGATCGGGCACACGACGTAGCAATGATGTTCCTTCGCAAAGTTGGCGAAGGGCTTGGAGACGGCCCCGATGGGGACCTCAGCGGCTTCTTCTAACGGGGTCCTGCCCGAGTCGAGGTTCACGAAAGGAAACACTTCGGGCAGGCAGACGATGTCCGGCTCGTAAGAGGTCAGTTCCTCCATGCGCCTCAGCATTATCCTGGACATGTCTTGCCAGCTCTTCGCTTCCACCCTGTTCTGGGATAGGGTGGCGACCCAGACCTCTCGTGGCAGCCGGTCGCGTTTGGCCGGCGGATTCAGGCGATCCGTCCCGGCCGTCGCCCGGCGGGAGCCGGACAGGACGCTCGCTCCCAAAGCCACTGATGCGTTCTTCAAGAATCCTCGTCGTGTTGCACTTGTGTGTTTGTTTTCCATAGCGGTTCTCCCGAATCAGAATCAAGCCATCAGTATACCTTGGTGATCTCAGGTCGTCAACCCGTGCAAGCCGGACCGCGACACCGCCCCCGGCCGCATCGAGCACGCCACTCCGCGGGTTTTTGCTGTGCAAGGAAGGGCAAGAGCGAGTACATTAGTGAGGGCGTCAGTCGGAGACTTGAAATTCCGAATTCCTGGAGTTCTAAATGAAGCGTACTTTATTGGTGTTGGCGGCGGGGCTGGGGACCCGTTACGGAGGACTCAAGCAAATAGACGAGGTCGGCCCGCACGGTCAGACTCTCATCGACTATTCCGTTTACGACGCCGTACGAGTTGGATTTGAGAGAATAGTCTTCGTGATCCGGCACTATTTTGAGGACGCTTTCCGGGAGAAAGTGAGCAACAAGTTCGACCGTTTTGTGGAAACGGCGTATGCGTACCAGGAGACGGACGCCTGCGTTGACGGTTTTGCACCGGTCGAGGACCGCGAGAAGCCGTGGGGCACGGGCCACGCGATACTCGTTAGCCGGGACGTGATTCGCGGACCTTTCGCCGTCATGAACGCCGATGATTACTATGGAATCGACTCGTTGAGGGCGATACTCGGCTTCGTCACGGCCGAACGTGCTTCAAGCAACGATCATGCGATGGTCGGCTATGTTCTCAAGAACACGCTGAGCGAATATGGAACGGTTTGCCGGGGCGTCTGCGAGTGTGACCCAGACATGTTCCTTAAGACCATCGTCGAGCGAAGGGAAGTTCGGAAAACGGCGGATGGCGCCTCCTATGGAGACGAGGATAGGACGTCCCACGCTCTGACCGGTGATGAAATCGTTTCCATGAACCTGTGGGGATTTCAGCCTTCGATCTTCGATCATCTCCAGGCCCAGTTCGCGCAGTTTCTCAAGGATCACGGCATGTCGTCGAACTCCGAGTTGCTCATTCCATCCATCGTCAACGACCTGATCCACAGCGGCGCTGCCACCGTGAAGGTGCTGCGCACGGAAGATTCGTGGTTTGGAATCACGTATCGCCAGGATAAGCCTATCGCCTCTCGGTGCATTCGGAAGTTGACCAACGAGGGCCTGTACCCCGAAAAGCTTTGGAGTTCCTGATGCAAGACAGCGTGGAATCGGTCATACAGCATTTTGATCTCGGCGGTGTGCTCGTCGAAGCGGCGCCTCTGGCGCAGGGTCATATCAACGACACGTACATTCTAACCAGCGAGCAGGGCGGGCGGCTCGTCCGGCACGTTTTGCAGCGGATCAATCACGAGGTCTTCAAGGACCCGCCGGCTACGATGGCCAACATCTTGCGTATCACCGAACACATACGCGACAAAATGCAAGGGGCCGATCCAAAGCTGGCCTCACGCCAGTTGACAGTCATCCGGGCAGACAACGGCGGCGCGTACTGGAAGGACCGGCAAGGGAACTACTGGCGCGTATACAATTTTGTGGAGCATGCGGTGACCTATGATACGGGGGACTCAACAGACGTAGCCGGCGAGGCGGCTCGGATGTTCGGCTGGTTTCAGCGAATGCTGGACGATCTTCCGGGACCCACGCTGCACGATACGATCCCGAATTTCCACAACACGCCCTTGCGTTTCGAGCAATTCCAACAGGTTCTCAAGGAGGACCCGTGCAGCCGGGCCGGGCAGGCCAAATGCGAGATTGAGTTCGTGCTTGAGAACGCGGACATTTGCGACGTCCTGAAGGATTCCGTCGAAAGTGGAGAATTCCCATGCCGGATCGCACACAACGACGCGAAGATCAACAACGTCATGTTCGATGAACAGACCGGCCGGGGCGTTTGCGTGATCGACCTGGATACCGTCATGCCGGGCCTGTCCATTTACGATTTCGGAGATTTGGTAAGAACCGCGGCCAACCCGGCCGAGGAAGATGAACTCGACCTGTCGAAGGTGACGCTGGACATCTCGATGTTCGCTGCGCTGGCTCGCGGCTATGCGAAGGAAACAAGCCTATTTCTGACGCCGATAGAGAAAGAGCATTTGGCCTTCGGGGGCAAACTGATTACATTCGAGCAACTGATAAGATTCCTCACGGATTATCTCGAAGGAGACGCCTATTACAAGATTCATCGCCCCGAGCACAATCTCGATCGCAGCCGCACGCAGATGAAGCTCGTTCAATCCATCATCGAACAAGAAGCTGCCATGAACGAAATCGTACAAAGGGCTTTTGAAGAGGTAAAGAATGGGAAGGCATAAAGGGATTATGCCATTCGCCGGCATCAATTCGCCGTTCTATGCTTGGCAATTGCTTGCTGATTTTTGATCCTGGACACCAGGATCTTTTTTCAACTTATCACGTTGCACCTGATCTCGGGCGCGATGGCTTGCGCTCGGAAGGGGTTTGCTTAGTCTGACGTGGTTTGTCTTGCTCTACGCCGTCTGTCGGAGTTTTCTCAGCAGGTGTCAGTTCGGACCCGGCGGTCGTCGTCGAACCGCCTTTCACCTGAGGTGCAGCCTGTATCGGATAAAAGAGTGCGCAATAACAAAACAAGACTCCTCCAAGCAGGATGAGGATGCCAACGGCGATAGTTCTTGTTCTGGTCGGCATATCCATTATTTCCCCTAAACGCTATGCATATAAATTATGAAAAAACATGTTATGAGTAAACAAAAAAATGCTGCACCAAATCTCCATCCGAAGATCGTCAGGCCGAAGATACCCCAATATGCCAACACGCATAGAAGCAGAACGACTCTGACGCCGTAACTGTGTTCCTGCACGACTGCAGACCGGCGGAATATCTGCACTGTCACCGCCAGAGCCACAAACAGTATGACCGCCGCTGCAAAACTCACTACCGGATCGAGTGCATCTACTACAGACTTGTCCAATACGAGCGTTTCTGCCGCGATTTTTTGAGCAGTCTCAATTCCCTTCGGATCCGAGAGGACGCCCCGCCAGTAAGGGATTCGTGAGGACGTCCTGAGTATGGATTTGATGATATGGGCACCGGCAATCGTCGGAAGTAAGAGCAGGGTAAACGTCTTGACGGTTGCTCCCAAAGGCGCCGCTTTCCGGCCGGATGCTAATCTAATCAAAGCAACGATAACCAATAACGCCAGGGCAGGTAGTACGATGAATAAGACAATCGCAGAGACAAAGTTGGTCATCGCCCCCGTTATCCCAAGCGCATCCGTAAAACGATCTGGCAACCACATCATAATGGAATAGGAAACCGACCACTCCGAGAGAATCTCGTAGATGACAAATCCACTCACTAACACGATGAATCCAATTTCGGCGGGTCGCAAATTAACGCCTTTGAAGAAGTCGGTGAACGGCCGCCGGGTGGAGAATCGGACGTTTCTATGAGGGCACGACTTCAAGCACTGCGTGCACAACAGGCAGTCCCGATTGTCCCTGATTGTAGCCGGGTAGAGATTGCTCGTGCATGAACGGCCGATCAGTCGATAATGGTTCTTCTTCGTAAGACAATCTTTCGTCTTACAGCTCTCGCAGATGGATAAATCGTCCGCCCGCCATTCGAATGGTGATATCAAGGCATACAAGCCGAGCAAATGACCGACCGGGCAGACGTAGCTGCAGAATGCCCGCTTGCGGAATATCAAAGAAATGTCTACCGCCACGATTATCAGCATCAGCATGTAGAGTGCCATTTGGCGAGGAACTCGGTTCACGGCCAGAGTCTGCACTCCCACAATCCAGATGAGTGTATAGAAGATCGTTACGACCCAGCCGCTCTTGAGGATGTGTGGCACTTGTCGTCTGAGGCCTATTCTTCCCGACCAGTATGTAATAAGTTCCACGGGGCAAACGGTACACCATAAGCGTCCCGCCAAAATGGCGGTGATGACTATGACGGGCCACCAATAGGACCAAACAATCAAATTTGAAAGGTTCGTATTACGAAGCCAATTGGCAAAATCCGGATCATTCGTTGTTACTCCGAGGCCACCAACGACAAGCAGTACGAAGACGGTCAACATAATCAATTGTGGTATGACCGGAAACCACCTCGCTGTGAATAGGGCCCTTATGAGTCTAATCTTAAACAGATTCATGTATTCGCCTGACTCCAATTCAATCGCTATACCCACTAACTACCACACACGACGCTTAGCAACAATAGGAAACAAAGGGGTCGTGTTTTGACTCTCTCAATTAATTATTGGTAGCATATTCCCTGGGCAAGAATATACCCTGACCCGTCCGATGCCCTTGTTGAAATAGTGAAGACCACGCTATGACGTATCGGTCGTGTTTGGTAGTTTATGGCCACCTATGAGGTAGGTGCGAAAATTGAAGGTACGGATTCTTCTTGACCGCTCAATGAGAATTTGATACAGATAATATCGAGGCTAACACTTGTGCCAGCCGATGGTCTGGGAGTGCAAAGGTTGGAAGATATGCGAGGTGTTAGAATACACCAATTCTTCGAGAACCCGGAGGCGTTTGTGGCGATACTGGGTATTATCGTGGTCGTATATGTCATTCACTCGACTCATTGTTTGAAGGAGGACTATCATGTGCAGAAAATGGGTTTATCTGATTTCTTTTGTCTTGGTAACGACCCTCGTTAGCAACGCTTCAGGCGGCCTGGTAGGACATTGGAAGTTAGACGAGGGGTCCGGCACCATCGCTCACGACTCGTCCCGCAATGAGAATCACGGTACCCTGGACGGTCCGATCTGGCGGCCTTCTGAGGGCCAAATAGGTGGTGCTCTTGAGTTTGATGGAACTGATGATTACGTCGAGGTTCCTGATGACGCGAGTTTCGATATTACGAATGAGATTACGGTTACGGCATGGATCAAGCCTGGGGATGTCATTGACTGGAGGACTATCGTCGCCAAGTACGCCCATACTCCGGCTTGGAGAAAGGACTTATACTGGCTTCTTCATGCAGGCAACATTGGAGTTACTTTCGCGGGACCATGTGGGATCGGGGGTGATGATTGGATCCCAACTGTCCCGATAGAATCCGGCGTCTGGGCACATGTGGCCGTCAGTTATGACGGAAGCGCCATGAGAATGTATAAGAATGGGATTAACGCGGCAACAAATAGTGCAAGTGGCAATCTGTTGCTCGGTGATTCCGCGAGTAACGAATCATTTTATATTGGCTATAACACCGAGTGGAGTGAATTCTTCGATGGCCTTATTGACGATGTTTACCTTTATGACCGCACGCTGACGCCAGACCAGGTCCAGAATCTGTTTAATGGTATCCCTCCGACGTTCGCAACGGCCTTCAATCCCAATCCATCCGACGGTGCGTTCCACGCGGATACGTGGATAAACCTTAGCTGGTCGGCGGGGGATTCGGCCGTCTCGCACGATGTGTATTTGGGGGATAATCTTGCCGGCGTGAACAAAGGCAACCGGGACTCGGACGTGTTTCGGGGCAACCAAACGAGCACATACTATGTTGCCGGTTTTCCCGGATTTGCTTATCCAGACGGCCTCTCCCCAGGGGAAACGTATTATTGGCGAATCGATGAAGTCAACGAAGCTGATCCAAACAGTCCGTGGAAAGGCAACGTCTGGGGCTTCTCGATTCCGCCCAAGACCGCGTACAATCCCAATCCTGCCGATGGAGCGGAGTCTGTGGGCCCGGATAACGTGACTTTGAGCTGGACGCCGGGATTCGGGGCCAAGTTGCACTCTGTCTATTTCGGCGGCAACTATGATGACGTGAACAATGCTGGCGGAGGCGCCCCAGGAGGTATGGCAACCTATCGTCCCGGCACGCTCGAACGGGAGAAAGTCTACTATTGGCGGGTCGATGAATTTGACGCCACCACGACCTACAAGGGGCATGTCTGGTATTTTACCACCCCGGGGGCCGTAGGGAACCCGCAACCTGCCTATGAAGCGGCGGATGTGCAGATGAATGTGATTCTGAGCTGGACACCGGCCGACAGCGCGACCTCTCAGGAGATCTACTTAGGTATGGACGAAGCAGCCGTTCGCAGCGCCGATACGGGTTCACCGGAATATAAAGGTACCAAGGCACTGGGGGGCGAGAATTTTGATCCCGGATTACTTGAACCGCAGACCAGTTATTTCTGGCGCGTGGATGAAGTCGATGACCAGGGCAATACATCAATGGGACCTCTCTGGAGATTCACGACGGGAGATTTCCTTCTTGTAGATGACTTTGAGAGCTATACCAACGACGATGCGGCGGGACAGGCTATCTGGCAGACGTGGATCGATGGCTTCGGCGTTCCCGACAACGGCGCGCAGGTCGGTTACTTGCTCCCACCCTACGCTGAGCAGACGGTGGTGCATGGTGGACAGCAGTCTATGCCGCTGCTTTATGAAAACGCTGCCGATGTGACGAATTCAGAAGGATCAATGGCATTAGCGTTGAGGGATTGGACAGCAGCGGGTGTGGAGCAGCTATCGCTCTGGTTCCGGGGCAGATCGACGAATGCGGCTGAACCGCTGTATGTCGCACTTTCCAACGCCGCCGGTGCACTTGCAGTGATAACCCATGATGATGCAAGTGCAGCACAGTTTATCACTTGGACTAACTGGGTTATCCCACTCCAAACGTTTGCCGATCAGGGAATTAACCTGACAAACGTGGATAAGATGGCGATAGGTCTGGGCAGTAAAGGCGGGGCAGCAGCCGGTGGTTCAGGAACGATATACATTGACGACATGCGGCTGTATCGGCCGTAAGCCGCTGCCATGGAAACACAAGCTGGAACGACCTTGGGAAAAGAGGGCGAGGTTTAATCCTTGTATCTAATTTTTCACCAGACCTTGAGAGTTACTGTCTATTACAGGAGAATGAACATTGATGAACGCTTTGCAGCGAATTGCCCCGGTTATTGCCTTTGCGTGCCTTTGTAATGTTGCTCTTGGTGCGGCGAATCAGCGTTCTGCGAAATATACGCCGGGATCGGCGGCCACAGCCTCCGCGTGGCAAAAGGACGTACGAGCAAAGCTATTTGAATTGCTCAAGTTGAGGGACCTGGTCCAGGTAGAACGCTCGATTCCCTTGAATCCAAAAGTGTTGACCTCCGCGGACAGGCAAACGTATCGCGTCCGCGAAACGGAAATCAACTCCACATGGCATCGGCGCATCCGAATCGTCGTAACCACGCCGACCTCGAACAACGGTCCCTTCCCGGCGGTCGTTTGCATTGGAGGGCACGGGAGCAATCTCTATAGCCCCTACAGTCTCGAAACCATCGCCGGGGAAGGTGAGCGGGCAAAGGGGGACGCCATCTATAAAGGCTTTGGCACGGTCCTGGCCGAGATGGGATATGTGACCATTTCCACGACGGTCAGCCAGCATGAGGTCTATGAGGAACGCCGGTTGCTCATGGGCGAGCGCCTTTGGGATCTGATGCGGTGTGTGGACTATCTGTGGTTCATGCCGGAAGCGGACCGTTCGAGAATCGGCTGCGCCGGTCTGTCGCTGGGAGGTGAGATGGCGATGTGGCTGGGGGCGATGGACGAGAGAATCGCGGCCACGGTCAGCGCCGGCTTTCTCACCACGATGGACCACATGGAGCAAAATCACTGCATGTGCTGGAAGTTTGAAGGTCTCAGGGAACTCGTCGATTATGCAGACATCTATTCTCTGATCGCGCCCCGGCCTCTCCAATGCCAGAACGGGATACTCGAGCCGCCCCGCCAGTTCTATGTTCCTCTGGCCCGGCAGGCGATGGAAGACGTTAGGTTGGCTTACAAGGATTTGGGCAGACCTGAAAACGTCGTGCTCGACGTGCACGACGAAGGGCACGGGATCGAACTGCCGGGATTGGTCTGTCTATTTCCTCGAAAAACATCTCTGCCGGAATCGTTGGAGACCGGCTGAATGACGCGAAGCCTTCAAACGAACAGGATACGGAGGTATTCCTTATGAAAGTGATTTCAAGGCGGGAATTTCTTGGCACGGCCGCCGGGGCCGGTGGAATGTTGCTGGCCGGCGGGCTCGCGGGCCGGCCGCTCATGGCGGCCGAAGGCGCCGGGTGGTCCACGCTGCCGCCGGTCAAGATACATGTTGTTTACGTCGGCACGGGCGGAGCATGGCCCACCCCGACCTTCGATGCCCCCGCGGAGGTCGCCAAGTTCAAAAAGTACCTTACCGGCGTGCAAGCTAGGTTGGGTGATGTGGACTTTGTCGGCGGAGAGTTGATTCCTAACACCGTGCAAGCAGCGAGCCAAGTTGCCGGCGGCATGGCGAAGGCCGATGCCGCGATCCTCGTCCATCTTAGTTTCGGAAGCGGCCAGCCACTGTTGAAATTGGTCGATATCGGGTTGCCTACGGCTATCTTCTCACAGCCTTTCAGTGGGCACGACTGGATGTACGTCCCTCAATGGCAGGCAGCCGGCAAGAAGGTGATCTTGCTGACCTCGAGCGACTACAGTGAGCTGGAACGGGCGGCGGCGTTGCTGCGTGTGCCCGCGCGCCTTCGTCAATCGCGAATCATCGTGGTAGGAAGGGCGAAGGGAACGTCTCCCGCGTGCTCGGCCGAGCAGGTCAGGCAGCAGCTCGGCCCGCAAGTAGTGATGATGGATCAGGAACAAGTTGTCGAGGCTTACAAAGCGATTGATCCGAAAGCCGCCGAAGCTGAAGCCGAACGGTACTGGCTCAGCCAAGCCAAGGCAATTGTCGAACCTTCCAAAGCGGATATTATCAATTCGGCGCGTCTGTATCTGGCCATCAGGGACATCATGATCGGGGAGCGTGCGCAGGCCATCACGAGCTCTCACTGCATGGGCGCTCCGGCCAAGGGGTGTCTGACCTTCAGCAAGCTCAATGAC
>JARRQQ010000209.1:0-8131 GCA_037381725.1 Sedimentisphaerales bacterium | reverse complement strand
TTGAGCGTCACCTCGACGGCCTGGTTGGCGATCAGAGGCCCTTGCCAGTTTCTCTCCAGGGCCAATATGCCCTGGGCAACATCTTCCGCAGCGTCGGGGTGAATAAATAATCGGCAATATTCCCTTAGAGTCTCGATAACCGGAGTTTCCGGGTTCCAGTCCTGACCGCTCCAGACGAATTTGTTCACATCGTCGTTGATCCCTTCGGAATAGCTTATGCTTCCGGCTCCACACTCGTCGAACGCGTTGTGAATCGCTTTCTCCGCAACTGGGCGCGGATTGTAACATTCCCTTCCGAGCGTCATGGCAAAAGCCAAATCCCAATCTTTGACGGGATATTGGCAACTGATGCTGTGAGTAATATCGGGATAGCGACGAATGGGAATCTGCGGATCGACGATGTTGCGAATCTCGGGCAAAGGCGTCTTCACCCACGGCCCGAATACGACGCCGCCGAACCACGAGGGTTTCAGATTGACGTTTCCGTAGAAAGCGCCCAGCCATTCCTTCGTAGGGCGAAACGCCTGAGGAGAGACCCAGATTTTTGCCTTCGGGTGATATTTGTTCAGGACGCCGGCCACGTTGGCAAGCCAGGCGAAGAGAATATCGGGATGGAGGTCGCCGGGATCGCCGCCGGGCACGAAGACGACGTCAATTCGTTTGAGCCTCTTGAAGATGTCCTCTCTTTCCTTCAACTCCTCTCGAACAGATTGCGGGTTCGTGTAGTCCTGGCCCATGTTCGGATACCAAATCCAGACGTCCATTCCATAGGAATCGATGATTTCCGCCTGCCGGGCCAGCATATCTATGGGCGCCAGCTTCATGTGCGGGCTCGTCGGTTCGTCGTCGGTTCTCGGCGGTATAATTTCGATGCTGTTGGCGCCGAAAAGGGCCAGCTCACGAATGTACTGGTCGAATTGTTCCGGGCCCCAGGCATCGTAAGCGTTGGTCTTGGGACGGTATCCGAGCTGATGGCCACGAATGGCATATCGGGGAGATGTGGCAACGTACACGTCTTCCGGAACCGTAATCGAACCGGGTTTCATGCGAAGTGTGCGGAGCAGTTTTCCGACGCCGTAAAAAACGCCGCGAGGATCATGGCCCGCCACCAATATGGCGTGTTTCTTGACTGAAAGCCGATAGCCTTCCTTGTCAAGCGTCCTGCCGTCTTCAAGGACGTCTGCGAACGGACCCGCAAGCTTCTTGACTTGTGCCGTCTGCCCAACACAGATAACGGCCTGCCGACGCGCAGGCGGTTCCGTCAATATGTTCAATCGAATGCCCGTTCTCTTTTGTATCTCTTCCCGGAGCACCGTGACCGCTTTCAGCCCCAACGTATCCATGTTTACAGGCATAACGATAGCGCTCTCCGTGAAGTCAAGATTTGCGTCCGAAGCCGACACGCTCAGCGGAGACGTGAGAAGCAAACAGGTCAGTACAAGCGAACGTGTGAGCAACATAGAACACCCCTTCAATTTTCAAATTGGCTGTCAGACGATAGTTTCTTTTTCTTCGCCTATCGTTTGATCCTCGTCTCCCAAGGCGTGGTGAATGGTCGTGACGTCCTCCTTCAGTCTTTGCCGGAACAGAGCGAAATCGGAGCTGTGCATTATGATGTTCGCGCCGGCCTTGGCCCACTTGATCTGCAATTGGGCCTCCTGGGAGAAATGAATGCCCACGCCCAGTCCTCTTTTTCTGGTCTTGGAGATGATCCCCGCGACGGCGTCTTCGAATCGCGGATCGTAATACTGCTCGGGCAAGCCAAGGTTCACAGAAAGATCGTGCGGACCAATGACAACGCCGTCGAGACCGGTTTCGGCCAGGATTCGATCCAGCCTTTCGATAGCCGGGGCACTCTCGACGTTAATCATCAAGAAGCTGCCTCTGTTCCAATCTTTCAAATAGGCTTTGAGATCGGGTTCAAGAGAATCCGGATACCCCAAAACTCTTCTCAGCCGCTCGCCCTTCAACGGGCGCAGCTTCACGGCCCCTACCAGTTCTCTGACCTGCTCCGGCGATTCAACATAAGGAGCAAGAATTCCCGATGCGCCTCCATCGAGAACCTCCCTGGCCCGGTCCGGGTCCGCAGAAGGAATACGCACGAGCGGCGGCAATCCCTGCCCTCGGTACGCCACACACATCTGCGCGAGCGTCGTTCTGTCGATAGGAATGTGTTCGGTGTCGATGAAGACGAAATCCACCCCCGCGCTTTTGACCGCTGGCGGCCACAGGGGAGAAGCCGAAAGAATCGCCGTCCCGTAAAGGCGCTCGCCTTTCTTGAGACGCTCCAAGAAGTCCTTGCCGTCCATGCGCTTGCCCCACGTCAGAGTATCGAAAGTACAAACCGTACGTGCAACATTTGTACCACATGGATCGCAGCCAGTAAAGACGCCATTTTGGAAGCCGCATGGCGCACATTCAACGTGGTCCGTAGTGACGCCGTAAGTCGTTCCGATGTCGCGAGAATGCCCTTACGGGCACACTACAAGCTACCAACCCTCGTCACATAACCCACTGCTTTTCTGCACCGCTGAATCCCTAAGGAGCGAAGCGGCTTAGGGATTCAGCAAAATCTATCTTGGGTTTTCGCGGAAGATGTGGTAGAGTCCAACTTCGTCACAAGTAGCTCGTTTGTAGGCGATTGCCGGGTACCGATAGTCTCGGAGACCCCACTTAGGAAACGCGATCGAAAATCGCAAGTTCTGCCCACCTACGGCGGGCCGCTGACGGAAATCCCCATGCTGGGCGTCGTCGCGTTGAAGATGTCGGGCACAAAGCTCAAATGGGACTCCCAGACGATGAAGTTCACGAACTGTCCCGAGGCCAACGTGTTCATCGACCCGCCCTACCGTGAGGGCTGGACGTTGTAGAAATCAAAGGACGACAGACATGAGACATCATCTTCTCCTTGCGGGCGCAGTGATAGGGCTGTTCTGCTCCGCCCTGGGTTGCACCCTGCACTCATTAAGCGCGAAGAAATCGCTATCGGAGGTCGCTCAAGTGGACTCTTCGTCGACCCAGCCGCGGGCAGGCGTCAGTGGAACCTTCTCTATCGTGGCCGTCGATCCCAATAGTGGCGTTTGCGGCGCCGCCGTGGCCAGTAAATACCCGGCTGTGGGAAAGGTCGTACCCTATGTACGTGGCGGCGTCGGAGCTTTCTGCACTCAGCATTGGCACAATCCGAAGTGGGGCGAGCCTGCGCTCGATATGCTTGCCAAAGGCTATCCGCCCGAGAAGGTCATAACGGAACTGCTCGACGGCGACGCCCAGCGGGAGAAGCGTCAATTGGCCATCATTGACATGTCCGGCCGGGTTGCGAACCATAATCCGGCCCAGGCCGACCCATCGGGAATCTGGTGGGGCGCCGCATCGGGTAAGTTCTACTCTTGTCAGGGCAACACGCTGGTCGGCCAGGAGGTCGTCTTTGCGATGGCCAAGGCCTACGAAGAGACACAGGGCAGCCTGGCCGACAAGCTGATGGCGGCTTTGATCGCCAGCGATCGCGCCGGAGGCGACCATCGGGGACGCCTGGCCGCGGGCATGCGAGTGGCCAAGAAGGGAGTTGAGGGCTATTGGCTCGAACTCTACGTGGATAAGAGCGACAACGCGGTGATCGACCTCGCCAGGAAATACGCCGCGTTGAGCCACGAGGCTAAAGGGGCCTGGCGCGGCGGAAAACTCCCGTTCAAGGATCCGCGCCCCAACAGAGCCGAGCCTCCGAGCGCACCCAACCAATAGGAAGCGTGGCTTTTGGCCGTTGCACCGCGCAACCTTTTCCCTTGACTACAGGGTAGGCCGTTTGGTATAAAAGAGACCGGCGCTTGATTTATGATTCGGGCACGCTAAGGGACTGCCTGCCCCTCAGGGGCTGACTGTCCCTTTTCCAAGGGGGACAGGCACCTTTTGACGGAACGACACCGTCAAAACGAGCCAGTCCCATGTTTCACCCGCCCACGGCGGGCAGATTTGAAAGGAGAAGGAAAATGTCACACCTAACGTCCAGGCAGAGTCTACTGAGTGTCTTCGTTGCACTGTTGCTGACGACGGTGCCCGCCCTTGCTGTAGAGGTCTACAAGGTCTCCAACTACGGAGGCGGGCACCAAATCTGGTTTGAGGCAGAGGCTTACGACGTGCGCAGCCCCGACACGGACCAGTATTACCCCGTTGTGGACGCGGCGGATGCGTACGGCCAGGCCGTCACGAGGACCAATGACTCCGGCGGCATGATTAGTTGGACCTTCGATATCCGTCCCGCCGGCGGAAAGGGCGGGACCTGGTACTTCTGGGCGAGGTTGAACAATCCGGGCAACTCGTCGGACTACATGCTCGTGGAGGGTGATCCGGGTGATCCTCAGATTCCTAGCGGCCCGCCCTATCCGGGAGGCAACGGAACTGCACCGTTCGACAATGCGGATGACCGGATTTTCGAGGAAACCATCGGACCGCCCTGGGCGTGGGGCCTGGCGGGCCACGAGGAGGGGCATACGAAAGAACTCCAGAACGGAGAAAACACCATGTACGTCTTCCACAGACAGGGAGACGAGACGGTGTTCTGGGACGTGTTCATGTGGACGGACGATCCTGGCTACGTGCCCACGGATCAGGATTATGAAAACGCCCAAGTGCCGCTCCCGGGCGCCGCGACGAACCCCAGTCCGCCGGATGAGGCGACGGACGTCTCGCGCGACGTGGCCCTGAGCTGGACGCCCGGCGATTACGCCGCCTCGACCGACGGCCACGTCCTCTACCTCAGCGACAGCTTCGACGCGGTCGAGAACCGCACGGTCGGGGGAATCACGGTGACCGATGCCAGCTACGACCCGCCTGGGCGTCTTGATTTCGGCCAGACGTATTTCTGGCGCGTCGATGAGATTGACGGCCCGCCCGACTTTACGGCGCGCCCGGGTAACGTGTGGAGCTTCACGACTGAGCTGTCGGCTTATCCCATTACAAACATCATCGCCACAGCGTCCAGCAGCTCGGTGGACAAGGGGCCTGAAAACACAATCAACGGCTCCGGCCTCGACGCCGCGGGTCTGCTGCACGGCAACGCCGGCGCGGGCACGATGTGGCTGAGCGACATCGCGGGGCCGCAACCGACGTGGATCATGTTCGAGTTCGACAACGTCTACAAACTCGACGAGATGTGGGTCTGGAACTATAACGAGAGCCTCGAACCGGTGATCGGCCTGGGATTCAAGGACGTCACAGTCGAGTATTCGACGGACGGTGTCGATTTCGTGACGTTGGGGGCAACGCACGAGTTTGCCCAAGGCTCGGGCGCCGCCGACTATGCGCACAACACCACGATTGACTTTGGCGGCCTGCCGGTCAAATACGTCAGGCTCACGGCCAACAGCAACTGGAAGGACCTGCTGCCCCAATTCGGCCTCAGCGAGATCCGGTTCTTCTCCATCCCGGTGCAGGCGAGCGCACCCAGTCCGGCCTCCGGCGCGACGGGCGTTGATCTGAACCCGGTCCTCGGCTGGAAAGCGGGCCGAGAGGCATCCGAACACGACGTCTACCTGAGTGAGGATCCGAACGCCGTCGCGGACGGCACCGCCCCCGTGACCACGGTCACGGGCACGAGCTACGGCCCGCTGGACCTTGACCTCGGCAGAACGTATTACTGGCGGGTCGACGAGGTCAACGACATCGAGTCCCCGGCGTTGTGGCTGGGTAGCCTCTGGGACTTCACAACCATCGACTCCCTTGTCCTGGACGATCTCGAGTCCTACACGGACGACGACGCCGCCGGCCAGGCCATCTGGCAAACTTGGATCGACGGCTTCGGCGTGCCCGAAAACGGCTCCCAGGTCGGCTACCTTATGCCCCCCTACGCCGAGCAGACGATCATCCACGGCGGCGCGCAGTCCATGCCACTTTTCTACGACAACGCGCCCGGCGCGGCGACGTATTCGGAGGCCAGCCGGACGTTGCAGTCTCAGCGGGATTGGACGGTCAAGGGCATCGCGCAATTGTCTATCTGGTTCAGGGGCAACCCCGCCTCCGTGGGCAGCTTCACCGAAGGCCCCGCCGGAACTTACACTATGACGGCCGCCGGCACCGACATCTGGGACGTGGCCGACGAGTTCCACTTCGCCTACAAGACGCTCAACGGCGCAGGATCGATCACCGCGAAGGTCGAGAGCGTCGAGAACACCAACGTCTGGGCGAAGGCCGGCGTGATGATTCGCGAGACGCTCGACCCAGGCTCGAAGTTCACCGCCGTCTACATCACGCCCACCAACGCCGACGGCACGCCCACCCAGGGTTGCCGCTTCCAGGGCAGGGCCGACACGGACGGAGCCGCCACGAGCGACACTTCCGTAGCGACCGCCGAGCAGATGACGATCAAGGCGCCCTATTGGGTCCGGATAGAACGCGACACTTCCGGCAACCTCCGAGGCTACTACTCCGCCGACGGCGCGAACTGGCAACCGATGGTGTGGAGGCCGAGCGTCTCGATGGGTTCGACGGTCTACGTCGGTTTGGCGCTGACCAGCCACGACCCCGCCTTGACGTGTACGGCGGTGTTCTCCGACGTCCAGACCACGGGCACTGTGACGGGCCAGTGGCAATCGCAGGACATCGGCATCGCGAGCAACGCGGCTGAGCCGCTCTACGCGGTCCTCTCGAACGCCAACGGTACGACCGCCGTCGTGGCCCACGACGACCCATTGGCGGCCACGATCGATACGTGGACTCAGTGGATGATTCCCTTGCAGGTGTTCGCCGACCAGGGGATCAACCTGGCCGACGTGGACAGCCTGGCCATCGGCTTGGGCAGCAAAGCCGGCACAACAACAACGGGCGGTTCAGGAACGATGTACTTCGACGACATCCGGCTGTACCCGTAGTCAAAAGGATCGACTATTGACTATGGTGCAAGCCATCGTGTGGACTTACACGTCAGCCGTAGGGTGTGCANNNNCCCACTTTTTGCCAACCTTGACGTTCCTGCCAGCGACCCGCGATGTCTGCTCCTTCCTTCTGACTCATCTGGGCGGCCTCCCCTTCCGTCATACGATCGACATCTCCGGCGAGGATCCTTATGGCGACCTGGCGACGCGCCGAGGGCGCCCGATCCGGGTCTGCAACGTGCTCAAGGAAGCGGCACGCCCTTTCTTTCCTGACCGGGTGGAGGGTATCAAGATTGGCAAAAAGGTCCGCAAGCTTTTCTCCCTGCACACCTCCAGCCGGTCCGGCGGCACCGCCGGACAACTTGTAGAACGCTGCGCCATCCGATACACGGACGGCACGACGGCGCGCGAGCAAGAGCCCACACCCTCCACAAATCTTCGGCCGGCTCGTTATCGTGAAGAATACCGGCCTTTTTCGACTGGCGGAATCCCGTTTTTCGGCCTCGCGGCGGGGGTTTTGTCAGATTTCTTCAATTTTTCCGGAGGATTATCGAAAAACACCATCAACATTTCCCGATGGAACATCGCTATGGGAATAGAAACGGGAAGGGATTCCAAAATTTGAGATTTGCGATTCATGGTCTTTTCAACCCGGAGTCTCGCGGGCGCAGGCAAATCGGAAATCAGAATTCATAACTCGTGGAACCGCCGGCGGCGTAGCCGGCTTGACTAACCCAATTTGATTTGGAAGGAGGTCCCTATGAAGACCAGACACATTGTATTAGCCACCCTTTTTCTGTTGATGTTGGCCCCGGTGGGGCTGGCGGACCGGCAACTGGACCGAGCGGAGATCCTCGATATCTTCAAAACGCTCACGAGCCGGCCGATGACGACCTGGGTCGACGCGGGCACGATCAAGGCCGCCCACGAGGAGTATCGAGCCCCACAAACGACGGATGAGAACCAGATTAACAGTCGAATCCAGCAAGCGATTCAGGAGTATCAAAGCAGCAACAACAAGCAGGAATTGACTCCCGCCTTGCAGAAAATGAAACTCGACGCAATTCCGTTCAACGTCCGTCACGAATTGTCCAACGAATACACCATGAATTCTGCGGTCTTGGTGGAGTACGACGGCAACCGGTTCAACTGGGAGATCAACGTGACGAGCCGCAAGGATTCGGTCACGCCGGGCGCGTCGCTTTCGGGCAACTTCATGACCAACGATTTCAACATGCGTTGGAACGGCAAACGCGCGTTAACTTTTG
>JARRQQ010000208.1:0-6947 GCA_037381725.1 Sedimentisphaerales bacterium | reverse complement strand
GACACGAGAGAGCTTATCGTGTTGCGTTTCTATTCACAATTGAGCTTCAAGGAAATCGCCCGGTTGCGGTCCGAGCCGATCGGAACGACACTGGCCAAGACGCACCGGGGCTTGAAGAAACTGCGGCAGTTAATGGAGGGATAAGAGCATGGACCGGAAAGACGAGGAAAATCTAAGAGAGTTATGTGCAAGATTCTTCGATGCCGAGCAGGTCGAGAGCTGGATCGAGGATTATGACGAGGCTGAGCAAATGCTTCGCGATAGTCCCGCGCCCAGGCCCGACGATACACTTGTCGCCGGCATCAAGGCCGAAATTGCGATGTGCTTGCGCGGCCGGAGGGTAAGACACGTCAAACGGGTGCTCGTCGAAGCGGTGGGTGTCGCGGCGGCGATCGTCATCCTGGCGAGCGTCAGTGTACGAGTGTTTAAGAAGTCCGATATCCATCCCAGAGATGCTGTCTATACGTCTTCGCTTTTGCCGACGGCCCTTTGGGAAAGCGACGATATCGCGGCTGACGATACAGATCTGGTGGTTTTCACTGCGGAAATCGAGCAGATCGAGCATGAGGTGACCACCCTTGAATCGGGCGAGCCGGCCAGCGAGAACGAAAGCTCGCTGACGGAATTAGAAACGGAATATGCAGAGATCAGCAGTGATTTCTGGAAAGGGTAAGACAGATGGGGAAAATTCGCGGAATTATTTTGGCTTTGGCAACCGCGGCGGCCGTTCTCGTGGCTGTCCCGCCCTGCCGGGCTGGCGAAAACAACAATAGAAGAGACAATCAAGGTATCTGGAACGAAGGCAGACCTGGAAGACCGGGGCGAGGATGGGGACAAAGGCGGTTTGAATTGACCGAAAATGAAATCGACCGCATCATGCAAGATCTTGAGAAGCGCGACCCGGCAAAAGCGAAAGAATTAGAAGATCTTCGCAAAAAGAACCCGGAAAAGTTCAGAAATCAGCTTCGGGAACACGCGCGAGATGAATTGGAGAAGATAGGAAGGGAGCGATGGGAAAAGTGGCTCCAGGAAAGGCGCGCGGCTTTTCTCGGCTGGCTCGGAGAGAACGCCCCGGATGAGAGTAGGGAATTGGCCGGACTGAAGGACGCCGACCCGAATCTCTACAGCAAGAAGTATGACTTGGTTCGGAGGCGATACTGGCCTATTTTCGATGAGAGCAGGCGGAATCCCGAATGGGCACAGGTTCTTCTCGAAGACGTGAAACTGCAAAAGAGACAGGATGAATTGGTCGGGAGAATCAAGGCCGCGACAAACAAGAATGTGGAAAAAAGACTCACGGACGAGCTGGAAAATGTAGTCGCCCAAAGGTACGACGTCATCCTCAGGCGAAGGCAGATGGCCTACGAACGGCTGCTCAGGCGGCTCGACAACTTGAAGAACCAGATCAAGAACAGCCGAAACGATATCCTCAAGTATCAAGACCCCAAAATCAAGGAAGAGAACGTCAAACAAAGGACCAAAGAGCTGCTTGAGAAAAAGAAACGATTCTGGTGACCAGGGCACGATTGTCCACGGGTGATGGTCGATAATCACGCAGCCGCGTATATCACGGGGGGTGCTTGCCGTACTTATACAAACATGCCGACATCATTCAAATGAAGGAGAATCCGAAATGAAGAACGTCACTCGTTCGACCGCCGCAGGCGTTACAGTTATGGTGGTTGCGGCGGCCATTCTGCTCTCAAACGCTCTCGCTCAACGTCCGTCCAGGGGCATGAGAGCCGGACAGGGTGATTTGCAGCTCCAGAAGCCCCCCGTCCCGAAAGACGATAACGAGAAGAAGATTCTCGGCATTCTGGATGACATCCTCGCCCGGCAACGCTACCTGAACGTGCCACCGCAAGATGGACGGCTTCTCCGCCTTTTGGCGGAAACGATGAATGCAAAAAACGTGGTCGAGATCGGGACGTCCACGGGCTATTCAGGTATCTGGTTCGGCATGGCGCTTCAGAAGACGTCGGGCAAACTAACGACGTTTGAGATCGACGCTCAACGCGCCGCTATCGCCCGCGCGAATTTCGAGAGAGCGGGCATGGCCGATATCGTTACAGTTGTCGAAGGGGACGCCCACGATAAAGTCAAGAGCCTGAAGGACCCTATCGACATTCTCTTTCTCGATGCGGATAAGGAAGGCTATATCGATTATCTCAACAAGCTTCTGCCGCTGGTCCGCCCCGGCGGACTGGTCGTCGCTCACAACATCACGCCCGGCATGGCCGATCCCAGGTTCATGAAGGCCATTACGACCAATCCGGATTTGGAGACCATCGTGCGAAGTGGAGTTGGCTTGACCCTTAAAAAGAGATAGTATGGAGAATAGGGCATCCGGAGATCGAGTGATCAGGATGCAGGTGATCAGGCAGTACCTGGCAGTTCCGCCCGATGCCGGACTTAACTTGGTACTCCGATGACCTGAACGTTATTCTCTGTCTTGCGCTTCACGGGGGACTGCGTTATGAATCGTTCGACGTGGACGTTGCTTCTAATAGCATTACTGTGGTTTCTTCCCGCGGCGGGGTACGGCCTCGAGCCGCCTCCTATCACCCCGAATGACGAGTTTTTTACATTGGGTCAAGCGCCCGACGTGCCTGATGATTGGACGTTGGACATCGTGGGCGAGGTCGTTCACCCACTGTCGTTGTCCTTGGACGAGCTTAAACGATACCCGCGTCAGGACGTGGAAGGGACGCTGGAGTGCAACTATCCTATCGGGCCTCCACTTCTTGTCAGCAGTGCCGTGTGGACGGGCGTCAGCCTCAACGCCCTGCTCGAACAAGCCGGACTGAAACCCTCCGCCAGAGCAATCACGTTTCGGGCGCTCGACGGCTACCGCGTCGGCCCATTTTCCCTGGCCGAGATCATGGAAAGAACCGACATCATCGTGGCGTACGAGATGAACGGCGAGACGTTGCCGGAAAGCCAGGGCTGGCCAGCCAAGATCGTCCTGCCCGGCTGCGTCGGCTATCAATGGCTGCGCTGGCTTGACCGGATCGAAATCTCAACGTCGGCCGCATCCGAGTCGCTCCGTCCGTGGCCGATCCACGCGAGAATCTTCGAGCCTGAGTACAATTCCACCGTGAACGAATGCTCCTATACGATTACGGGCATGGTAAACGCCGGCGACGGCAAGGAGATTGCCCAGGTCGAAGTCAGCACGGATGACGGCGTAACGTGGGACCGTGCCGAAATACTGAACTATTTCCTACCGAACGTCTGGAAACAGTGGCAGTACGAGTGGGAGATTGAAAAGCCCGGCCTATATACAATCTACGCCCGCGTCAGGGACGCAGACGGCAACGCTCAGAACGAGCTCGGATCGTATGGGTGGTCGGGCTATCGCATCATCGTCACGGCCGACCGCGATATCAACTGCTCGAACCTGCAGCGGGCCGATTTGGACAAGGACGGCTACGTTGACTTTTCCGATTTTTCACTCCTGGCCGACCAATGGCTCATGACCGGCGTCGGCTTCTCGGCAGATGTCGTGCCGCTCGAAGGCGATGGACAAGTCAACCTGCGGGACCTTATGCTCGTTGCCGATGAATGGCTTCGCTGCTTCGTCCAGCCCGCTTCCGACCCCTCCCCTGCCGTAGGTGAAGAAAACGTCGCCTTTACCCCCCTACTGCTCGAATGGTCGCCGGAAGAGGGTTCGGTCTACAATGACGTTTACTTGGGAACGGACCTGGTCTCCGTCGCGACGGCTACGCACCATTCACAGGTGTTTCTCGGCTCCGTCACAGACAACCGCTTTGAATTGGAGCAGACCCTGGAGCCGAACACGGTTTATTATTGGAGGGTCAACCGCATCGGCCCCAAGTGTACCACCCCCGGCGACATCTGGAACTTCAGAACGGGCAAAGGCGTAACGACTGAGCCAGATCCCGCGATCGGGTCCACGGACATTCCAGCCCCTACGGCAAACTGAGTAGGGCCAATGCCCTCGCTTCTCTTGGGCCCTAAGTGCCCCACAATGTTGTGCTCATAGTCTTTTTGATTAGTCGAAAAGACTACGAGCATTATCTTGCCCGTCCCGGTGGTTGGCTATTGTCTTGGAGCCTACAGTTCCGACTTCATCGCTCGTTTGACAATGTCTTCAGGATAGTCCAGATATTCCAGTAGTCGAATCGCGTTGCTTGTCGAGGTAATGCCTTCCTTGAGTTTGAAATCGAAGCTCAATCCCTCCTGATCAACCTTGTCCGTAAAGTGGTAGCTCTTGAATCCAAATTCGAGCTTCTTCGCGAGTTCCAAATCGTGGGTCGCAACAATCACCAATGCCTTATGATCGAACAAATAGCGAAGAATCTCAAACGACGCGGCCGAGCGTTCCGACGAGTTCGTTCCGGCCAGGGGCTCATCTATGAGGCATAAAGTCAGGACGTCCTTTTCAGAAGATCGTACCATTCGTAACAATTGCTCCGCTTGTACAAGGTAATAGCTCTTCCCTTCAGTCAGGCTGTCTGTTTCACTTATCAACGAAACAATCCTGAAATGATTTGCCGTGTACGAACGGGCGAGGCACGTATAGACTGTCTGAGCTAAGAGCGCGTTCACCCCCAGAGTCCTTAGGAACGTCGTCTTGCCGGCCATATTCGACCCCGTTATGCTTATCCCTTTGCCTCGGATGGTAATAGAATTCGGCACCGGCTCCCGCACCAGAGGGTGTTTCGCGTCTTTGATCTCAAGCAACATCTCTTTATCCGAAAAATCTGGCTCAGTGTAGCCCGGCAGTCCTTCACGGTAGGATGCGACTGACTGCAAAGCGTCCAGTTCGCCGATCAAACGATAGAGCGAACGAAGCTTCTGGCGATGCGCACGGATCTCGTCCAGCACCGAATAAAAGATCCTGACCTCCCGTAGAAAATAGACGTCGAAATGCGCATACAGAAGCGTCCCGATGTCAGAGCTGATAGAAGCTTCCGGGAAAAGTAAAAACGTTTTTCTCGCAATCTTCTTCATTGCCGTCGCTATATCAGCTAACTCCGCGCAGTAGTCCGCCAGCTCGGGGCACTTAATGGCCGCGATTTTTTCGCCAAAGCGAATCATCGCGCCCAGATAGCGAATGGCGGCCAATTGAAGAAGAAGCTGTTTTCTAACCTTGCTCGTTGCCAACAGGTTGACAATGTAAAGAGGAATGATGACCGCAATGACTCCGACCGCTCCCCACAAAAGCGGAGCCGTGATAATCGAGATAAGCGCCAGCATGGCCAGGAACGAAAACAACAATTTGAGAGGGGTCGAAGAGGGCAATTCGTCACAGACAAGAGCGGTGATGCCGCCGCCCTTTTGTTTTCCAATGTGCAAAAGCCCCGTTTGTACCTTTTCCCGGATTTCCTTATTTGCTTGGAAAAGGCGGATGATCTCATTCCTCCGCTTCAGTATTTCGTCGGCCAGCAATGGCGTTCTGAGGATTTGGTACAGGATGCATTCTCCCGGATTGGTCAAGGTTCGTTCAATCCTGGAGTAAAGGTCGTTCATGTTGAGATCCGCCCAGGTTTGGTCGTCAACCGAGACGTCGTTGTCATCACGGACGGCTGAATATCTATAGAAGCTCTCTATCTCCGAAAAATTGCGATCCCTTTCCTTCTGTTTTCCCCAATTCTCTCGCAGTTGAGCCAGCATCTTCTGAAAAGCACCTTTTTGATGAATTCTGATACTGACGATCATTAACGGCAGTAAGATCAGAAGACCCCAATAGTAGGCCGAAGCAACATTCGCGCCCAAGAGAATAATAGCAAACGAAAGGCATGCGGAGACACCGATCATGATCTTCAATAACAGGGAAGATTGCCTGACCGATATCAGGGAAAACTCCGTCAAAATACTCAGGAACTTCATTCCGGTCTTCTCCGGCAAAGGAAGATCTCTCGTGCACGCCACGCCATCGTTTCGTTCGCCCACAATATCCATGGAATTCCCGAAAGTCAACGGTTCCGGCTTGCCGGGCCTAAGATGAGAGAGCAATTGAAGAGCACATCTTTTCGCAGCTCATTTCGGCGAGCTGCTGAATTTCCTCTGCAATTTTTTCATTATCGCTCATCTTGAAATGTGATATAACTTGCAGAGTCTATTGATCGGGAATATGCAGATCGGGAAATCGCATGTACCAAATCATTATCGCACTTCTGATTCATCTCGTGGTCACCACCGTCGCGTTATGGCTCGCCATGAAGCTGACGAAAGAGGAAGGCTCATTTTGGGGTCTCTTCTTGGCGGCGTTCGCAGCGTCGCTCGTGAATTTGCTGCCCATCCCCTATTTTGGCTGGATCTTATCACTCATCGTGCTGTTGGTCCTGATCTCGAAATTCACTACGGCGGAAATCTGGCCCGACGCCGCCCTCATCGTCGTCGTGGCCTGGGCCCTCGCCGCCTTCGCCAACAGAGCCTTCCGCATGGCTTTGAGATAACGACACTCTTGACGCGAGACCGCTAATGGCAAGTAAGGCATTTTCAGAGTCGCCCGATTTGCCGTGCAGGCCCTTGACATCGAGGCATCACGTGTATAGCATGGAATTGGCCGAGTCGTACTTCGTTCAGGGATCAGATCGATGAACAGACAACGTCTGGCTGGCCGGCGAGCATTCACTCTGATTGAGCTGCTGGTGGTGATCGCAATCATCGCCCTGCTGTTGGCGATTCTGCTACCAACACTTCAGCGGGTGCGCTCGCAAGCCAAGGCTGGCGTCTGCCAGGCAAATCTGCACCAGTGGGGCCTGCTGTTCAACACCCTGGCCCAGAGCAACGAGGGCCGGCTCCGTGACCGCGATTCCTGGGACCGCTGCCGGACCCAGCAGTTCGCCTACTACCTCGACAACTTCGACTTCGAGGAATGCTGCCCGATGGCCACGCGGAAGACCAGCACCACCGGAGCCGGCGGCACGCTCTTAGCTTGGTACTGCCCTCACCATCCCTACCGGGCAGGAAGCCAT
>JARRQQ010000207.1:0-11394 GCA_037381725.1 Sedimentisphaerales bacterium | reverse complement strand
ACCTCAACGTCCCCAAACTCCTGGAACTGGCACTCAATGACGGCATCGATCCTCTCACCGGGCAACAGATCGGTCTCAGGAGCGGCAATGCGCGTAAGCGTGACCCAAGTGGCCTCATACAAGACTCCATCCGCCGGGCCGGGCCTTCTGGCAGTCGTTATGGCTGGCCCCTGGTTTAGCATGAGTCCGGCGATCTCCTCATCGGTCAGGGCTTCATCGTACAGACGGAAGTCGTCGAGAATCCCGTTGAACCACTGGGTGACGTTCCTATTCACACCCACAGCCAGCTTGCTGAACTGCGGATGGGCACGGTCGATGGTGGCGGCTAACGTGCCGTCATAATACAGGCTGGTATCGGTGCCGTCACAGCTTGCGGCCAGATGGACCCACTCCAGCGTGACTGGTCCGATGACTTGATCGCCGTCGTCGGGATGGTAGCGATAATTGCCAGGGTCGCCGCCATCGACGTCGATCTGGAAGCCAGTGCCACTAGCAACCGTACTGGCGAAGACGGCCTTGTAGTTGGCTTGCGCGAGCGATTCCGCCTTGGTCCACACCGTCACCGTGTAGGCCGACCAGTCCTCGGCCTGGGCGAACAGGTAAACGGCGCTGTCATCCACGCCGTCAAACCGCAGGCCTCCGGCAAACTCGCCATCCACCCACTGAGGATCACCGCTGATCGTACCGTCGTATCCGTTGTCGGTAACGTCGGTAACAGTCGTGCCTCCCCCGTCCTCAAACGTCCAATGAGCGATCAGAGACGCTGAGGCATTACGAGCTAGACTCAGCGACAAGACAAAACAAACCAACCAAGACAGCTTCTTGGACATGACCGTCTCCTTCCGAAAGATGCAAAGCTAACTAGAACAGCAAACAATGCGTTTGTTCTCAAGCAAGACTGGACCTTCAATTTGCCGGTAGACCAAAAATCCATTCGCCTGATCAACCCGATCATTCTTATAGCAGAATTGACGGCTCCTGTCAAGAAGAACGCGCCGGCGTTAGGGGACATACCATTTGTGCCGGGCCGGAAGAAATGATAGTCTCACGTATGGTTGCGAAAGTTCGTTTCGCGAATCAACAGTCGAATTCTCGACAAGTTGTGATTTGTTTTGAGAGAGGATAACAATGATGAGGAACACATTGACTTGGGTTGTGGGTGTTGTGCTGTTTTTGAGTCTGCTCTGTTCGCTCGGACTTGGCGGCGAAGCGGGCGAACAGTCATGGTCGGTCGGTTACGCGGAAGCGGACATCACGCCCGGGCCGGGGCAGGTTCAAATGTCCGGTTTTGGGAGGGAGCGATATGCCCAGGGTACACTGGCGCCGCTGATGACCCAGGTGGTGGCGCTTCGCGACCGGGATGGCAACGTCGCCATTCTCATCACCGCCGACATCCTCGACTTTGACCGCGTGATGGTCGAAGCGATCCGTCATGCGGTCAGCTCCAAGCACCACATCCCCGCCGAGAACATCATGCTGGCCACCTCGCACACCCACTGGGGGCCGGCGGTCAGGTTTCGCATGGGCTTTAGTCTCGGCGCGCCGAACGTGTGGTACATGGGCTCCCTGGAAGACAAGATTCTCGCGTGCGTTGACCCGGCGATTGAAGGCTTGTCTCCGGCAGCAATCGAGTACGGCCATATGGACTTTCGAGGCATCGGCTGCAATCGCCGCCTCCCGGTCGACGGGAAGATCGCGTGGGGTCCATACAAGGAAGGCTCGTTTGACGGCCATACGCCGATTCTCCGTATTAAGCGGGACGCGATGCCCCGGCAATTGGTATTAGTTGGCCACGCATGCCACCCGACCAGTTCCGGCACGATCCAGAAGTGGAGTCCCGACTATCCCGGCGCGATGCGGGATCGACTGGCTGCTGAACTGCCGGACACAAAAGCCGTATTCTTCCAGGGTTGTGGCGGCGACGCCAAGGTCGTCCACAAGGACCCGAAGACGGGCAAGTTGGTCTTCTCCAGCGACCCGAACCAGGCGAAGGCGGCGGGCGAAAAGCTGGCCGGGGCGGTGCTGAGGCATCTTGAGACAGGACGGATGATCCCGCTGGATGCGCGGTTGGCCTGTTCGCTGGCCACCGGGCAAATCAGCTACGGGCAGCCTTGGTCCAAGGAGGAGATCGAACGGCAGGCGTTTCCGAAACCGACCAGGAGCGGCCTGAGGAGGAATTGGCAAACGTGGGCGGCCAGGCAATACTTGGCGCTGCCCGACCCCAGCCGGAGCTTCCGCTATGACGCCCAGGTCTGGAAACTCGGCGACCGGCTGATGGTACTCGGCATGGAAGGCGAGGTTTGCAGCCCTTGGGGACCGATGCTCCGGGCAATGGCCCCTACGGAGCAGGCCATGGTCATTGGCTACGCGAACGGCACGGGTTCGTATATCCCGGACAAGCGGATCGTTCGGGAAGGGGGGTACGAAGGTCTGACCTCACAACAAGCTTATTCTCTGCCCGCGCCGTTTACTGAGAGGATCGACGATGAGATCAAGCAGATCGTTGTTCGCGCGATGAACGCCCTCAAGTGAAAGGTCTCTGATAAAATGAAACATCTACCAATCATGGCAGCATTACTCAGCGTTGCGCCGTTGTGTGTCGCCGTTGATGAACCGACATGGGTGGAGATCGACGGTGTGATATATGGAGCCAAGGCGGATGATCGCGGGCCGATCGGCGGCGGCCCTGGCTATGTGAATGTCGCGACGAAGGGCGACTACACCGTCCGCGACCTGGATGCTCTGGTGGACGCGCTGTTCAAAGCGAAAGCGGGCCAGACCGTTTTCATTCCCGGTGACACGGAGATTGACCTGACTGCCCGCATCTACATCGACCAACTTGTCCTCGACGTTCCTGAGGGAGTCACGCTGGCCGGGGAGCGCGGGCATAACGGCTCCAAAGGCGCGCTGCTGACCAGCGACGCACTAAAGACGTCAGTGATGATCCGGGCCACCGGGCCGGACGTGCGCATCACGGGTCTACGTATCCGCGGCCCGAACCCGAAGCGATACCTCGACCATCACAGCCGTTCGTTCGGCCCGGGCGGCGGAGGGCACGCGTATTACTACAAATTCCCCACGTCAAACGGCATAGTGACCAGGTATCCTCGTTTGGAAGTGGAGAATTGTGAGGTATCCGGCTTCTCCCACGCGGGCGTGTACCTGGCCGCGGGCGACGGGCACCACATCCATCACAACTACATCCACCATTGTCAATACCAGGGCCTGGGCTATGGGATATCCCACGATATCGCGTCGTCACTGATCGAGTACAACCTTTTCGATTGGAATCGGCACTCGATCGCGGGCACGGGCCGGCCGGGCTGTAGCTACGTGGCTAGGCACAACGTCCAGCTTGACACATCGCTAAGCCACTGCTTTGACATGCACGGCGGGCGCGATCGTAAAGACGGCACCGACATCGCGGGGACGTCGATTGAGATCTACAACAACACGTTCCGTGCTCCGCAGACTCCCGTTGTGATCCGTGGCGTCCCACAGGAAAAGTGCGAGATCTACCACAACTGGTTTGTCCGGCACAGCGACGCCAAGCAGGCCGTGCACTCCTCCGGCGGAACCAGAGTCTTCAGCAACGTGTATCGAATGACGAATGTCGAGTAATGAATGTCGGGGGACTGTCTGGTTTCTGTCGTTTAGAAAGCTGACTGTCCCTTGGGGTGGAGGGGACAGGCACCTTTTGACGGAACGACCTCGTCAAAAGGAGCCAGTCCCAGGGATCGTTCGATATTCGATATTCAGCCTCTACAGTACCTTTGTCCGTCCGGGCATCGCTATCGGGTAGTGCCCCTGGTCGTCAGGCATGACCGGTGGATCGGAGTCCATTGTGTAATGGTCCAGCCCCGGAGCCAGTTCCAGGTTCGAAGCAATCGCCTGTTCCCATGTGATCCTCTGGCCGGACTCGGAGGCCATGCGCCCAAGGATGCCCGTCATGGCGGCGTACGCGGAGCGTTCGGCCTCGTTGTAGTGCTTGTTTTTGCGAATGGCATCGAACAACAAATCATGTTCGACTTGGTAGTGGACGGACGGCGGCCCATCGTATTTCCAGATCACGTTTTCCGAAGTCTGTTGATGGCCTTTGAAAATGCGGGGATCCGTTATCCCTTCGCCGAGCACGGCTGAGCCGGTTGCGCCGTGGATCACGTCGCCGAAGAAGCCCCAGCAATTGTCCATGTGCCGGCCCTGGGCGAGCAGCCGGGCGCCGTCGGGGAACGTGTATTCCACCGAGTAATGATCGAACAACTGGTCGGGCTGAGTCCGCACTTGCCGGCCGCCCTGGCCCTGAGCTGATACGGGCCAGGCATCTTTGCACCAGCAGCACACGTCGAGATTGTGGATCAGCCAGTCCAGTAGGAAGCTTCCGTTGAGCCAGGTGAAGCAGCTATAGTTTTGTATCTGGTGCGCGAGCTCATTCATGCCGGGCCGCGCCGGGCTATAGCCGACCGGCGCGTGCTCGCGATACGCCCAACAGGTAATGACCTCGCCGATCATTCCGTCGTGCAGATTGCCGACCGCCTCTTCGAGCGGCTTATAGTGCCGGCTCATCAGACCGCCCGCAACCTTGAGGTTCTTTCGCTCGGCTTCCTTACCGGCCCTGAGGATGCGGCGAATGCCGGGGGCATCGACGGCGAAGGACTTTTCCATAAAGACGTTACAGCTCTTGGCGACCGCGTATTCGACGTGGATCGGCCGGAACGCAGGAGGCGTGGCGAGGATCACAAGCCCGCCCGGCGCGATGTAGTCGATGGCCTTGCGGTAGGCGTCCATGCCGATGAACCGCCGGTCCGGCGGAACGTCGATCTTGCCGGCGAACGGACCGGAGAGATTCTTCAGACTGTTCGCCAGGCGGTTCTCGAAAACATCCGCCATTGCGACTAATTGGGTCGGTCCAGCGGTGGACATTGCGTTAGCCGCCGCGCCCGTCCCGCGCCCGCCGCAACCCACCAGGACGATCTTGATCGTGTTCTGTTCGCCGGCGTAGCTCCTCGCGGCTATGGTCCCGGCCAGTGACACTCCGGCCAAAGCGCCGGTGGTTTGCTTGAGGAACTCACGGCGGGAACTCGTTGATTTCTGAGCGTTGTCTTGTGCCTTCATGGCTATTATCCTTTCTTTATTTGCCGTCCGAATTACCTTTTTGCGATCTTTTTTCCAATTTTGTGAAGAAATCTCGGAAAATCGGGTCTCTTCGCACGAAGTTCACGGTCCTGATGAAGTGCCGAGACTGATCGAAACTGAGCGTGTAGTTATCCGTGACAATCGGGCTATGCACGAGGTCAGAGGGCAGCCACCTGTCGTTGATGAGCCACGCCACCGCCGTCATGTCCCAAAGTACCTTGGACCACGCGAAATGATCCTTTCTGTATTCCTTGAAAATCTTGAGCAGATAATCACCAATTTCTCCGCGCCCGGCCACGTACCGCTCCATTTCCGGCACGGTTGTTGTAAAGTGCGTCACGACGGGCGTACACGGCAGTTGCACGAACGGGACGCCGCTATCGAAGATGACCCGGGAGGCGTTCAAGTCCTGCATGAAGTTGAATTCCCTCTGGTGCGGCCAGTGGTGGCCGTTGCCGCCCAGCCACACGACGACGATATTGTTGATGATGGATGGATCGATCAAGATGGCACTGCCCACGTTCGAAATCGCTCCGACGGCCGCCACGTAAAGCGGGTCTTCCGGGCTGCTCTTTCGGGCCCTTTCGACCAAATCCATTGCAGCCGGACTTCTCTCGGGATTCTTCATATCGGTTAGATAGTGCGTGCTTCCCTTGAAGGCGAATCCGTTGGGCGATTTGTCGAGCCTGCTCAGGACTCGGAGGATTTCCTCGTAGCTCTTTTCCATACCGTCGCCCGGGCTGGTCGATCTGACGTTCTTGAAAGGAGCGGCGTAAACGGCCTGCACGCTTAGCTTGGGCGAGATCAAGGCATAGACGAGGGCGAACTGGTCGTCAATCTCGTTGTACGTGTCGGTATCGAGCACCATCCGGACCGGTCTGGTCTTCGGCGATTTCAGCATTTCGATGCGCTGCGCCTCCGCAAGGGGTGGAAATCCCTGCCCCACGAGAGGTAGGCCCGTCATGGCCATAGTCAACAGTAGAGTCGCATAGAAAACTCTTTTCATGGTTCTGCTCCTTTCAAAAAGTCCCGCACAGTATAACAGGCCTTTCTCTCTCACGCAATTCGACAAGCCTGGATAGCGAGCCAAAAATGGTGGAACGCTATGGTCAAGAAGCGTATCATGGTGCTTTGAAGGCCCGGCGTAGTGCTCGGGTGAAAACCTCCAAGGAAACTCTGAAGGGGCAGTGGAACCATGAGTCAATACATCAGCAGCCGGCGCGAGTTCATCAAGGCCGCCGTAGGGGCCACCCTATGTGGTTGCCCGGGACAGACACGCGGGTCTGCCCTTACAACGGCCCTGTCCCCAGTTAATAGCGCCGAACAGGATTCTCTGCTCGCCGTCGATCCTGAGCCGCGATTCGATCTGTCACCTTATTTGTATATGCAGTTCATGGAGCCGCTGGGAACGACGGACGGCTCTGTGGCGGCGGCGTGGGATTTCAAGAGAGATTGCTGGCGGGAAGATGTGGTGGACGTCACGAGAGAGCTCTCGCCCTCTCTGATCCGGTGGGGCGGATGCTTCATTTCGTACTACCGCTGGAAGGAGGCCGTGGGGCCGCGCGATCTGCGGAAACCTGCGCTTAACCTGTGCTGGGGCGGAATAGAAACGAACCAGGTCGGCACTCACGAGTTCGTCGATTTCTGCCGGCGGACGGGGGCCGAGCCGCTGATGTGCGGAAACGAGACCTCTTATGATCGCAACACCGTTGATTGCGAGACCGCGGCCAGACAAACGATCACCTTCGCCCAAGCGATGCGGAACCGGGACCCGTGCATCGAGCTGATCGGCTGGGGCGATAGCGGCTGGGCGCGCCAAATGCTCGATATGGCCGGCGAGCATCTTCAATACATCGCCTTTCACCACATGTTCAATCCTGATCGAAACCTGCCCAATTCGCCGCTTCGGGGCATTGAATATCGCAAGGACCCGGCATGGACCTGGGAGCGGCTGATGAACGCACACAAGGTGCACGAGGCCAGGATCCAACGGATGCGCGAGGAAGTGGGGGACTACCCGGTCCCTCTCGCTCTGACGGAATGCCATTTTGCCTTGCCCGGCCGGAACCGGTGCGAGGTGTTGTCCACGTGGGCGGCCGGCGTGGCGAATGCCCGGCTGCTGAACGTTCACGAAAGGCACGGCGACAAACTCAAGATTGCCACCTTGGCCGACTTCTGCGGAACGCGCTGGCAAGTGAACGCCGTCATGATCCCGGTGCCGGGCGGAAAGTCGTTCATGATGCCGGTAGCCCTCGTCATGAGCCTCTACCGGCACCATACGGGAGAGAAGGCCGTCGGTATTGAGGCGTCGCCGGGAGACCTCGACGTGACGGCCAGCCGAACGGCGGATCGAGTGTATCTCCACGTTGTGAACACGAGGCGGGATCGGTCTATTACCGCTCGACTGACGGTCAAGGGCATGAAGGTCGCGTCCGGGCGCATCTTCGAGATGGCGGGGAACCCTGAATACGAAGTGATTCAAACGCAGCCTGACGAAATCGTCCCCGTTGAAAAGAGCTTGCCTCTCAACTGTCAATGGACGTTCCCATCCGCTTCTGTTTCGGCTGTAGAGCTGGACGTTCAGAAGGCCTGAGCGGACGGAGGAGAGAAGAAGTGAACAAGATTCGGGCTCTCGGCCTCGACCCGGTTGTGTGAGGGCAGGGCGTATGACTCTCTGCACACGCGGCTCGGTGTCTTCATTGTGACTCACGGCCGTTTTGTGAGTTCGTCGGCCCCGATGTCTGGTGCGGCGCCGCGCGGCTCACCATCGATGTCCTCAGTGACTTCCGGGAGAGTGACGCCTTTGTCGATGGCGTCAATCGCGGCGTCCGTCAAGTGCAGGTTTCCATGTGCCGGATCGGAAAAGCTGTTGGTAAGATCTTTGATGAGGTTATTGAGAAACGTGATCTTGCTTTTGGACTCGTTGCTCATTCGTGGTCCGCTCAACAGGTTGTTGGCGATGACTAGGCCGTTGTTCGTGAAAACCGTGCGGATCAGCCGGCCCATGCGACTCTTAGGATCGTGGATGGTGTTGTTGAGAACCTTACAGTCCTTCGTATAGACCGTGACAATGCCGGCCTCCGGCGCCCGGGTGATAAAATTGTTTCTGGCCATGCAGCGCACGCAATGATACACCGTTTCGCTGTCCCGGTGCGGATTGCCGAGTTGCAAACCAATGTCGCAGTCGATGATAATATTGCGTTCGATCACGCAATCCCGTGAGTCATGCCAAATAAATACGGCGCCGCGTCCCTCGAACGTCTTTCCCTGAATTCCGACAAACACGTTATCGCTGATGATCCAGTCCGTCGCGTACATCACGTCGATGCCGGCGATGTAATTGCCCTGGGCAATATCAGCCGGATCATCGCTGAGGCGTTTCGGCCGGTCATTATAGAAGAGACAATACTGCACCCGGCATTGCTTCGGACGAACGGTCTCGCGGTTCTCTTTCGGGACTTTCACGCCTTTGATCCCGCGCTGCCAGATATTGTGAATAATGCAGTTGCGAATGGTTAGCTTCTGAACGTTTGTCTGCGAGTTGATCTTGAAACCATTCCACTTGATATTCTGTATGGTCAGATCTGCGATGGTGACGCCGGAGCAGGCTGTAATCCCCAACAGTTCCCCGTCCCGGCTGGTTGCTCCATCGAGAATCACCCGCTCGCGTTGGCCTGATGCGCTGCGCAGCGTAACGTTGTCGGCGGCGATCTGAACGTAGCGAGGCATCATATAATGACCATCCTCGACGAGTATGGTCTGGCTTGCCTCGGCATTCCTCAATGCAGCGATCAACGCGTGGACATTCGAGGCGACGATGATGGCTCCCTTGGCGGGCGGTAGGGCAGGGGCTTTGGGAAACCAGCTCTGCTCAGGAGGGGTGAGAGCCAGCGAGGACGAGGTCCATAAGATAGCGAGCAGACTGAACACGATGTTTTTCATGTCACGATGCAGCTTGTCTCAGACGGACTTCTCGTTTTCGCCGGACCTGGCGGCGGCTTGTTCGACCTTCCTGTTGATGAGGGTGGCGGTGACGGCAGCGGAGAAGCCGTTGTCGATATTAACGACGGTGATGCCCGAAGCGCAGCTATTGAGCATGGTCAGAAGAGCCGAGAGTCCCTCGAAGGCCGAGCCATAGCCGACGCTGGTCGGGACGGCGATGACCGGACAACTCACCAGGCCGCCCACCACGCTGGCCAAAGCTCCCTCCATCCCCGCCACGACGATAATGATGTTAGCCTCGTGCAGCTTGGGCAGATGCTGGAACAATCGATGTAACCCGGCCACACCGACGTCGCAGATCAGTTCCGTTCGCTGGCCCATGATCTCGGCAGTGACTTTGGCCTCGGTCGCCACGGGCAAGTCGGCGGTGCCGGCGGTAAGGATGGGTAAGACCGTCATCGAGGCCGGCGGCTCTTTCTGCTCCAGGACGATAGTGCGAGCCGACTTGTCGTAGCGGGCGGTGGGGAACTTCTCCGTCCTTGCCAGAGCCTCGAAAACCTCCGGTTGGGCCCGCGTCGCCAGGACGTTGTTGCCTTTTGCAGCGAGACTCTCGAAGATTTTGATGATTTGCTCGGTCGTCTTGCCGGGACAGAAAATAACCTCGGGAAAACCACGCCGAATTTGCCGATGGTGGTCGATGCGTGCAAAGCCCAAGTCCTCGAAAGGCAAATGCCGAAGCTTCTCGACGGCCTGGTCGATTTGCAGCTCGCCGCTCTTGACTTGTTCCAGCAGTCTCTTTATCTGTTCGGGCTGAATATCTCGTCCCTTGTCACTCGTCTTTCGTCCGCCCCTAGCCGGCTGCCTTTGGCTCAAGGGTCAGGTTGGCAAAAAGCCCGGCCTTGAACTTGTAATACGCCAGAGAGGCTACCATAACGGCGTTGTCCGTGCAATATTGTTTTGGAGCGACGAGCAGCTTCCTGGGCGGAGTGGACAAATCGCACATCTCTTGCAGAGCGGCTCGCAAGCGACTGTTAGCCGCGACGCCACCGCCCAGAAGGACCGTCTTGGCGCCGATCTTCTTGGCGGCTCGCTGGGTCTTCTTCACGAGCACCTCCACGACGGCGGCCTGGAACGACGCCGCGATATCAGCGATTTCTCGCTGGCTCATGGCGTTGACTTTGTCCTCGCCTTTCATATCCTGGCCGCGACAGTAGTAGAGCACGGCCGTCTTGATGCCGCTGAAAGAAAAATCGAGGGACCTCGGCCCGAGCATCGAGCGAGGAAACCTGATCGCCTCCGGATTTCCTTCCGCCGCGATCCTCTCGATACTGGGCCCGCCGGGGTAGGGTAGCTTCAGTATCGTCGCAACTTTGTCGAAAGCTTCACCCGCAGCGTCGTCGATCGTGGTGCCTAGCAGCTTGGGCTCAAGCGGCGAGTGGTAATCGTAGAGACACGTATGCCCGCCGGAGACGATCAGGGCGACCGCGGGCAATTCCAGGCTCTCCGCCGACATCATGGCTGATTGCAAGTGGGCGTGCAGGTGATTGATAGCGACCAGGGGCTTGTCCCAGACGAAGCTCAGCGTCTTGGCGGCTGTCACACCGACAACCAGAGCGATAGTCAATCCCGGCTGATTCGCCACGGCAATAGCATCAATGTCATCCCGCCCCGTTCCGGCCCGCTCCATCGCCTCGACAATCACGGGATAAATCTTCTCGATATGCGCCCGCGAAGCGATCTCCGGAACGACGCCTCCGTACTTCTCATGCAGCTTCGTCTGCGAGGCCACCACGGAGGATTTTACCACATTTCCATCCGCTACGACCGCGGCCGCGGTCTCGTCACAACTGGTCTCGATACCAAGAATGTTGATCGTCTCCCGCGACTCGCGCCTCGCGGCTCGTTCTTTTTCAGCTTTCATTGGACCAATATTACCTGAACAAGCGGTTCACGTCAACGACGCGAGAGAGCTCGTATCACGTGAGGCCTCGTTCGTTCGTGTGTCTGAGGCTCTTGTCTGGCGCCACGTTATTGCCTTGTTTTTAGTGACTTACAAACCTCATCTAATGGGAGAATAAGTCGTAGAAGACGAACGAATCAGTGTAGGGGCAACTGGAGCAGGCTATGGCAGTGGATTCGGACCGAGTTCATGAAGATGAACGAGCAAACTCCTCGGTTCGACACCTGAAAATTATAAGTAGGGTCGCTTGTCTATTCACTTAGACCTGCAAGCTGTCTGACGCGCTCGACGTCCAGGTCACGGACGAAATTGACCACAGACCCATAAGGCCGGCGGGGGGCGAAGCCACCCTTCGTCAT
>JARRQQ010000206.1:0-15225 GCA_037381725.1 Sedimentisphaerales bacterium | reverse complement strand
CAGCGTGAAGGAGAAGCTGGCGGACGGGCTTTTCCAGAAGCAATTCAAAGAGGGTGTCAAGGACGTTGACAGCCGGCGCGGCCGGACCGTCACGTATGCCTACGAGCCCGATCCGCCGGACCTGACGGGCAAAGCGCTGCCCGAATTCGCGGACATCGGCGTGAGCTTCGCGCCGGAGCAGGCCAGAGATAGGCGAGTGCTCGTCTGCTTCTGGGACGTGCAACAGCGACCTTCAAGACATTACATAGCGAAGCTGGCAGAGAAGGCCGGATTTCTTGCGGACAAGGGGATTACAGTTCTTTGTGTGCACGCCTCTGGCCTCGAAGCCAAGACGGTCGATGAATGGATCAGGGAATACAACATTCCATTCCCGGCTGTGCCAATGGCCGCGGACCCGGAGAAAGCACGTCTGGCCTGGGGTGTGAAGTCACTCCCCTGGCTGATCTTGACCAACCGAGAGCATATCGTCGAAGCGAACGGCTTTTCCTTAGCCGACCTCGATGAGAGAATTTAGATAGTTTCTGTGGTTTGAAGATTCGGGGGAACAGTCCCCCAGTAGACATCAGGATTCGGTTGCCGAAGAAGCCCTTGCGCTTGTCGCTTTGTTTCCTGCCAGAAAGGCTTGAAGATGCGAAGCAGTGAAATAGTGGCAGTTGTCACGGCCCTGGCCTGCGTGTTTTCATCCGCGTTTTGTTCGGCGGCCACTCCAGGAAGTGAGCCAAATGCCGCAGAACTGGTCAGGGTGGTCCGCCAGAGTGAAAACTGGCTCCATCAGATCGACAGCCTCCAGCTTCGTATCGAAGGCAAGTGGTCGCGTTCGCCCGAAAGTATCGCGGCGAGATACGCTGAATTGAAAAAGGAATCTCCCGATCGAGAGCCGGATCCGAACAGTAACTGGGACCTCAAACCGAGTGAATCAGATGTTCTTGAATATGCCATTGACTTCAGTGGAAAACGCTTCCGATACGTCAAGAGCACGCCCGGCAGAGACCATTATCTAAAGATATGGGATGGAAAACAGTCCATGGGATACTCCGACCTGCTTCAACAGTACTATCTGGACTCCACGATGAAGTCGTTCGAGACGATATTCGGGTCCCTGAGCTGGCCGAGGGCACAACCCCATTCGTTCTGGTGGGAGCCGGTGGACGTCGAGCAGAGGATGCACTGGTACGGACGCGAGAAAGATTTTGTGATGAAGGGCGGGGCCGGCTATCGTGCGATACCGTGCTATGTTCTGGAATACACGCCTCCAAACGAGCCGAACGGGATGCATCAATGGTACGTTGGAGTAAAAGATCATCTGCTCTACGGACGGAAGGAGTGGATAAATCCGGATTTTGTTTTTGAGTACTGGACACTTGACTACAAGCAAGTTGCGCCCGGCTGCTGGATGCCCATGACTCAAGGATACAGTATGCCGGGACATAATCCAGATACCGAGCAGCATTATGTCAGGGCTGTTCGCGATGTGAGAATTGTCGAAGCACGAGTCAACGACAAATTATCCGACGAGCTGTTTCAGATGAAATTCGAGGAAGGCCTTACCGTGATCGACCATCGCTCCGGGAAATCGGTGGTTTATAACTACGTACCGACACTACCATCTTTGATCGGCCATCCATTTCCGGAAATGGATGGACTTGGTATCGATATTGCGCCCGGCGGAGTTGACAATAAGGCGATGCTCTTATGCTTCTTTGATATGAATCAGCGACCGTCCCGGCATTGCATTGTGCAACTCGCCGAGCAGATGGAGCAGTTGGAAGAAAAGAGCGTAGCCATCGTGGCTGTGCAAGTATCAGAGGTTGATGAGAATGTCCTTAACGAGTGGGTGAAGAAGAACAAAGTCCCCTTCCCCATCGGAATGGTTCAGGGGGATGAAAAAGGAATCCGCCTCGCGTGGGGTGTCAAATCGCTCCCGTGGCTGATTCTTGCTGACAGCGAACAGGTCGTGCGGGCGGAAGGTTTCGAGCTAATTGAACTCGCCGCGCGAATTGAAGAGATCAACAACAAGTAGTAAACGGAGAACCGGATGATCGGTAGAGGGCATTTGACAATTGTTTTAGTTGCGATGACAGTTGTGGCGGGGCTTGCGCCACTTACAGAGGCGGGAGATGAGACCGCAACGCCAGCCCAAGCCGAACGAGCGTTGGACCTCGTGGTCATCAATAAGGAAACGAAAGAGCCGATACCCGGGGTCGAGCTGAGCATCCGAATCGTGCGACAACGCCGCAAAGACAAGACGGACAAAGACGGACGGTGCAAGATCGTGCTCGGCGAGAAGGAGCCCCAGTACCTTCGCATCGAGGTCGCAAAGGAGGGCTTCGTGCCCATGCGGCTGGCCTGGAGCCAGGGCATAGGCCGTCCTAAGATTCCGAGCCAGTACACGTTGGCTCTGGAACGAGGCACAAGCATCGGAGGGATCGTTCAGGACGAGCAAGGCAAGCCGATTGAGGGAGTGAGCGTATACTTGCTTGTAGCCAGCGGCGATGAGGTCGAGCGCGTGGCTATCTGGGACCATGCGGAGAAGACCGACGCGGACGGCCACTGGCGGTGCGACATAGTCCCGGCGAAATTAGATGATATCGCGATTCGCCTGGCCCACCCTGATTACATTAGCGACGCGATGTATGGAATGACTCCGAGGCCGACAATTGAGAAACTCAGGGCGATGACGGGCGTGATGGTGATGAAACAGGGCTTGAACGTGACCGGCCGGGTTTGCGACGTGAACGACCGACCCATCGAAGGTGCGTCGGTCGCCCAAGGTTCGGACCGCTTCGGCTCAAACTACCCCAGCACCAAGACGGACTCCGAAGGTCGGTTTGAATTCGGGAATGCCAAACAGGACGAGATGGTGCTCACCGTCCAGGCCCAGGGCTATGCGCCCGATTTGAAACACGTCACCATTTATAAGCCGATGAAGCCGATCGAATTCCGCCTCGAACCCGGGCACACGCTGCGGGGCCGGATTGTCGATACACGAGGCAATCCCGTGGCCGGAGTCTTTGTGTCGGCGAATGCCTGGCGCGGGCACCGCTCGCTTGACTGGCGCGTCGATACCGACGCGGAAGGCCGGTTCCAGTGGAACGACGCCCCGGCCGACGCGGTGCTCTTCGACATGAGCAAAAAAGGCCACATGAGCGTTCGCGGCTTTGCCATGTCGCCTTCGGAACAGGAATACGAGATTACGATGCCCACCCAGTTGAAGATCAGTGGGACGGTAGTGGACGCCGAGACGGGCGAGCCGGTCGCCGACTTCAAGGTTCTGTCCGGCATCGACCGGGGAGAGGGCCGGCCGGTTTCTTGGCAGCGTCGGACCGCAAGAAAATTCACGGAAGGTCACTATGAAACGAGTTTCACCTACCCACGGGACCGGCGGGGATCATTCATCTGCGCGATGGCCGGCCTGCTCCGGGCGCCGAGGTGATTCTCTGCACGCCGTCCCAGGGGGTCTACATCCGCAACGGCCGCAACTTGCAGCGACGCGACAGCCAGTACGTCGAGACGAAAGAGGACGGCAAATTTTCCTTCCCCACGCAAACGGACCCTTACACGCTTGTGGTCCTCCACGATCAAGGCTACTTGGAAATCAGCGAGGCCGAGATAGCCGAATCGACGGACTTCACGCTGCAACCCTGGGCCACCGTGACGGGCAAAGTCATGGTTGGCAAGAACCCCGTCGCCCACGAGACGGTCAGACTTACATTCGACCGACCCTTCGACCGCAGCCAGTCCAGGATCAACTACGATTATCGGGCCGTCACGGACAGCAATGGGACGTTTGTATTCGAGCGGGTCCCGGCCGGGCGGGCGACGGTCGGCCGGTCAATGAAGATTAACGACAGAATCACCACGTTCAGTCACAATACGTCCGTGGAGGCAAAAGCGGGCGAGACGACAAGCGTCACGATCGGTGGCATGGGCAGGCCCGTGACGGGCAAAGTCCTGGTCCCCGACTATCTGAAGGAGAAGTTCGATTGGCGGTACACTGAGCAGGGCCTGAGAGTCAATTCGTCCGAAGGCCCCTACCGACAATTAGGTTTCAGGATCGAAGCCGACGGGGCCTTTCGCATAGATGACGTTCCCGCAGGCGATTACTATCTGTTTGTCAACGCGTACGAGAGGCCGGGCGAGAGGATCGGCATGGTAGGCCTGCACTTCAACGTGCCCGAGATGCCGAACGGCCGGAGCGACGAACCGCTGGACCTCGGCGACCTGGAGATGGACGTCATCGGAAAATCGGATTTCGCCCCGTCGCTGGCAGGCAAACCCTTGCCGGATTTGAACGATATAACGATTGATTTTTCACTGGCAAAGGCAAAGGACGAAATGCTGCTTGTTTGCTTTTTCGACGTGAACCAGCGTCCATCCCGGCATTGCATCAGCCAGTTAGCTCAGCAAGCCAAATCACTCGAAGAAAAAGGCGTCGCCATCATCGCGGCCCAGGCTTCGAAGGTTGAAGAGGACACACTCGCCGAATGGATGAAAAAGAGCAAAGTTCCCTTCCCAGTTGGACTGGTTCAGAACAGCGAGGAAAAGACACGTTTTACCTGGGGCGTCAAGTCGCTACCCTGGCTGATTCTAACAGACAAAAGTCATGTCGTGAGTTCCAGCGGATTTTCATTAACCGATCTCGATACTGAAATCGAATCCGCACAGAAATAGCAAATCTTATTGAGAGAGAATATCATGGAAAAGGTATGCTTTTTCGCATTATGCCTGTGTGTAACGATCGCAGCTTTCGGTCAGCAGGACGAGGTGCAGACCGTCACCGGCAAGGTCGTTGACACTGAGGGGCAACCGATCCCAAAGGCCGAAGTCGTATTGTACTATACCCATACTCGGTGGGGCATGGGCAATCGTATTGCGGGCCGGACCGAATCCGGGGCGGATGGCTCGTTTGCGTTCAAAGGCCTGAAATACGGCGATCCCAAGGAATACCCTCATGGATGGGACTCCTATCTGCTCGTGGCCTCTCATCCGGACTATGCCTTCGGCTGGAAAGGGATTGACCGGGACCAGCAAGCCAAATACGAGATCGTATTGACCGAGCCCAGGTCGCAGACGATCACCGTCACCGACCATGAGGGCCATCCTTTGGCCGGCGCCCGAGTCTGGCCGTATCACGTCGGCAACCGCGCCCATTCAGAGCCGCTCTTCCGCGACTACCTTTCCTTGCCAACCTACGTCGATATTGTCGGCGGCACAACGGGGGCCGATGGCAAGGCGACGATCAAAAACCTCCCCAAGACGAGATGCAGTTTTTACGCCGAGCTTGAGGGTTATGCCACTGGATTATCTTTTAGTGGTGAGCGGCCAATCCGTCTGAGCAAAGGAGCGACGGTTTCCGGTACTGTGCTGGCCGAAGACGGCAAACCCGTTACCGGCGCATTAGTCAAATTTCACACGCAATGGATGTGGAATTTCTTCATGACCCGGACCGATTCTCAGGGACGATTTCGTTTTGAAGATTTGCCCGCCGAGGGCTGGGATATGAGTCCCTGGGGCAATTCAGCAAATGCGAACGGCATTTATGTCATCACAATTGAGCATCCCGATTACATTTCCTCCGAGGCGCAAGACCAGTTTCAGCCCGGCGAGGTGGTTGAGGATTTCGCCATCGAACCGTATCGAGGCACGTGTCGTCGGTGCACGAATTCAAGGCTCAAATGAAAGTGGACGCATCGACGGCCGTACAGATGCTAATGGCGTCTTGACCGTTCGAGTGATGTCCGGCCGGACGTCTCTTTTCTTCGGTTCGCCGCCGGAAGGCGTCTATGTTCTGAGAGGCCCGAACCCACCCGAATCGAGTTTGCGTTTCGATGCGCAAGGCAAAGAAATGACCGTGACCATGAAATCCCCTCCCATCGCCGGACAGCTCACGAGCGTGAAAGGAAAGGTTCAACTGCCGGATGGCACGCCCGCGGCGAACATAAAAATATCTACGACTAATTCAGCATCCTACGAAACACTGACCTTCGGAGGCGCTGGCGGAGCGTACACCGGCACAGGTTCCGACGGCTCCTTCGAGCTGAAGAACGTGCCGGCCGGTTTGAAGCTCTTTCTTTACGGGCATACGAAAGATTACCAATACATTCTTGCGGAAGTGATTGAAGACGTGAAAGACCCGACCGAACTGACCAGTCCGTTGATTATGAAACCCGGACAAGCGGCGGATGCCTTACTCACCGACAAGCGAGGTGAATCATGTGCGAACCTGTCAGTGAAATTGAAACCTGTCGTTTGGGATAATAAGCTCTTTCGCGCAGATTACCACCACGGGAAAGCTGATGCCCGGGGGCGTCTGAAAATCAACGGGATTATCCCGGGCATGGAATATTTCATCATCGATGCGCGAGCGGATCTTGGTGAGTCCGGATGGTGGGACAGGTACTACAACCAGACAATAGCCTTGATTCCACTAAAAAAGAAGGAGCGGAAAGTAACATCATTCGAGGGGATTGACATTCCATTCGATATGAGTCAGGCGAAAGGTAAAGCGCTTCTGGTATGTTTTTGGGACATGAACCAGCGGCCGTCGCGCAATTGCATGTCACAGCTTGTCAGACAAACTGAACAACTAAAAAAAGATGGCCTTATTGTCATAGCCATTCAAGCCTCAAAGGCAGATAAGAGCGAACTCGATGATTGGGTAAAGACGAACAATGTCCCCTTTTCGGTTGGGATGATTCAGGATGATGAGGGGAAATGCCGCTCTGCATGGGGCGTCAAGTCGTTGCCCTGGTTGATTCTGACGGACGCGGAGCACGCGGTCCGGGCAGAAGGATTTGGTCTTGATGAGCTGGAAAAGAAAATGAGGGAGAATGAAAATGTGGAAAAATAAGCGATTCATCAGTGTGGTCATCGTGGCGTTGTGTGTGGGCTTCGTGGGTGCAGATTCAGGCGTCGCCGCACCAATCGAATACGAAGGCCGGTTTGAAAGGAACGAGCCTTTGGCGGTTGGGATGGCGGCGGGTACGGCGGAGAATCCGGAATTAGTGCGGATCGAATGGATTCGTTTCGATACGGCATACGCGAACGCATGGCGCGTCACGGCGCGTGTGGGCTGGTGGCCCGTAAAAGATGCAACGTGGCGACTCGCGGTTGAGCTACTTGACGCCGAGGGCCGCGTGCTGCGCAATTCGAGAGACGAGCCGACCATGTTCACGTGCAAAGCCGCCGGGCCGGATCAAACAAAGGTGCGGCACGTGGACCTGGACTTGGACGCCATGATGGACCAGGGCCGCAGACACGCTGCGCGGTTCCGGGTCCACCTCGAACCTTGGCAAGAGCGGGACTCCGGCGCTGGCCCGACACATACGCTCGAAGTCGCGGTCGTCGATCAGGAGAGCCAAAAACCGATCGCTGATGCAGCCGTCGTGGTCCGTTGCTCTTACCTCACCGACACATTCCGACAAGACAACGCTCTATATGTCACAGATTCTCAAGGACATTGTCGTGCAACTCATTGCACCATCGTGAAATCTTGGTCCAACTTTGGCGGCTGGCCCCTTGACAGGGCGCCGCTGGTCAACCTGCCCCAGCGCCACGTGCTGGAGATGGTTCGGGCTTCGAGCCTGGGTGGGATCGTTCAGGATGCTGAGGGTAAGGCGATAGCGGGTGCGCAGGTCGATCTCACCGCTCATTTGGAAGAACTCAGTGGAGCAGTGAATATCAATCGCATGGTCCGGACGGATGCGAACGGTCGCTGGCGCGTTGACGGGATACCCGGCGACGTGGAGCGTGTCACCCTGCGCGTCAGACACGCCGAATACGGCGGTGACAACGGATGCAACCGACAACTTACGGGTGACGCGATAGTGAACGCCCGGGCTCTCAAATACGTCAGCACCTTGGAGAAAGGCCTGATGATGACGGGCAGAGTGCTTGATGATCGAGGACAGGCCGTGGCTGGAGCAACCGTCATGCTGGCACTGCAATTTTACAGTCCCGTGTACGCGTTAACAGACGCCTCCGGGGCCTTCCGATTGGCCTGTTCGAGCGATCGGTCCGCTTATCGTGAGCCTCCGGTTATCATCGTGGAAGCGCCAGGCTACGCGCCTATCCAGCGGATTATCGACCTTCCACCGAAACCTGAGTCCCTGGAATTCCGCCTCGAACGCGGCCGGAGCATCACCTGTCACGTGGTGGATACAAAAGGTCAAGCCGGTGTGGGGGCATGGACCGTCGTCGAACCATTGCCGGGCAACCGAGACTACTCGGTCTGGCTGAGAGATACCAATGCAAGGCGACGTGAAGCTGACGATTGGAAAGCAAGGCTACGTGGCAGTGAGAGACCGCGTCGTGGAACCTTCCGAAGATGAGGTCGTCGTGACGATGGAACGGGCGCAGCGCGTGCGCGGCACGGTCACGGACGCTACAACGGACAAGAGAATACCCAATTTCGAGATAGCCGCCGTGTCTACCTCGGCAGGTAGGACACGTACGAGCAATGGCGTAGCTTTTGCCGATGGCGCATACGAGGTGACCTTCGACGAGGCGCAGCCCGAGACCCGGCAGCTTCAGGCCTCGGCCGTGGGATATGAGCCGGCTACTTCGGACCAGATCAAAACCGACGAGGGTGAGCACGTGATCGACTTCAAGCTGACCAGGAGTGCGTCGTTCAGCAAGGCCACGGCGGGACGCCCGCGAGAGGAGGTCCAACCGAGTGGACCGCGGAGAATCACCGGAGTAGCCCGCGATGAGCAAGGAAAGCCGGTGCCCAATGCCATCGTCAGGGTCTACCCGCGACTGAGCAGCGAGGGCGTGACTAATGCCAAGGGCGTGTTCACGCTCAGGCTGCGAAGGGCGCCAACGGGCTCCATGCGACGGGAGGAGACGACGTACCTTCTGGCCAGACAAAAAGAGCGGAATCTTGCCGCTGCCGTGGAGCTTGATCCGTCGGCGGAGACCGTCGATGTGACGTTGGTTCCGGGTGCGATTCTGGTGGGCAAAGTCGTGGACGTCGATGGCAAAGGAATTCCGAAGGCGAAGCTTTCGTTGACGTTCTGGACGTCGACCATCGGCTACGGTATGCCGGAAAATGCGAGGCTCGACCCGACGGGCCATTATGAAATCAGGGCAGTTCCACCGGGGCACAGGTACTCGGTAAACGCCAGCGCTGAGGGGTACGGCAAGCGGTACACGCGAGTCACTACAGGTGGTGCCGGGAATGAACGCATAGAAGTAGAACCGCTGGTGCTGTCGGTCGCGAACCTGTCAGCTTCCGGCGTCGTCATAGATGGTCTCGACCAGCCTATTTCCGGTATAAGAATCTACGCCTATGGAAACGGCCAGCCGACGAGGGAGACCTTCACGGATACTAACGGCCGATTCACTATTGAGAACATCTGTGCCGGCCAATTGAATATCCAGGCGAACAGTGACCGAAGAGCTCCCCGGCGGCTCCATGGCCGGGCCACAGTCAAAGGCGGTGCAACGGACATCAGAATTGTGGTTTCCGAGATGGATTCGCGTGGCCGGCCTGTGCCGACCCGCGTTCCTTCGCTCGTCGGTAAACCCCTGCCCGAACTTGAAAACGTGGGAATCAAGCTCGCTCCGGCCGATACCGAGGGCAAACGAATCCTTGTTTGTTTCTGGGACGTGAATCAGCGACCATCGCGGCATTGCATGACGCAAATAGCTCAACAAATCGAGATGCTCGAGCAAAAAAATGTCATCGTTGTCGCCGTCCAGGCTGCAAAGGTTGACCAAGGCACACTCGATGAATGGACAAAAAAATACAATATCCCCTTTTCCGTGGTGGCGGAGGCGGACGCGAAGAAACTCCGTTTCTCATGGGGTGTCAAGTCGCTACCCTGGCTGATTCTGACGGACGGTAAGCATATTGTCCGGGCCGAAGGTTTTGCGCTGACCGAGCTTGATGATAAGATGGAAGGGACGCATTGAAAAAGGTCAGTGTCCTACCACCACCCGCAGAGACTCTAACAAAATCCAAACCAAGGAATGAGGAACCACTTCGCGAGCTTGTCAGAACAGATTCCTCGACCACGCTCGGAATGACATCCCCGGGATTTCCTGGAGTGTCTCAGGACAGAAGCTCCGGTATTATCATCCAGTTGATTTGCCACTGGCCCTCGGCGACCTGTTCGAGGCAGACGATGCCGCCCTTCTGAAAGGCTACCGTGCCGGCGGATTCGTCGTCGGCCAGGAGCAGCGAGGCCAGCTTGCTCAGGAAGGGCAGATGGCCGACGATCATAACGTCGTTGTCGCTCGCGTCGAGATCGTCTTTCAGCACTTCAACGTCGTCGTTCGGCGCCAGGCCGTCACGGGCGATCGTGCCCTCCTTGACCTTCACGACCTGGGCCAGAGTCTCGGCGGTTTGGGCGGCGCGGGTCTTGCCGCTGTGCCAAAGGACGTCGACGGTCAGTTTCAGAGGTTTGAGAAACGTGGCGATCTTCTCGATGTCCCGGCGTCCCTCGTCGGTCAGCGCCCGCTGCGGATCCACGTCTTTGGAGGCCGCTTTGGCATGTTGAACAAGGTACAGTTTCATTTCCAATCTCCTTATTCCATTGACTATACCCCAACAACTCAATAGAATCCACCAATTGTAAATCGTAAATCTTCCTTTTGTAGGTTCCTGGAGTATAGTCAATGACCGATGTAACACTAATTACGGGCGACGGCATCGGGCCGGAGATCGCTGAAGCGGCGCGTCGCTGTGTGGACGCGACCGGGGCCGGGATTAACTGGATCGTGGCGGAGGCGGGCGTGGAGGTCATGGAAAAGGTCGGGACCCCCCTACCGGATGAGACCGTCGAGTCGATCAAACAAACGGGCGTGGCGCTCAAGGCGCCGATCACAACGCCGGTCGGCAAGGGTTTTAGGAGTATCAACGTGTATCTTCGCCAGTCGCTGGATTTGTACGCCTGCCTGAGACCCTGCAAGAGCTACAAGGGCGTGCGCAGCCGGTACACCGATATCGATCTGGTGATCGTGCGCGAGAATACGGAAGACTGCTACGCCGGCGTCGAGTTTCAAAGCGGCAAAGACGACACCGACAAACTCATCGACTGGATCAACCAGCACAATGAGAAAAAGGTGCGACCCAAGTCCGGCATCACGATCAAGCCCATCTCGGCCATGGCGACGGAGCGTATCGTCGGTTTCGCCTTCGACTACGCGCGCAAGATGGGACGCAAAAAAGTCACGAGCGTGCATAAGGCCAACATCATGAAGTATTCGGACGGCCTGTGGCTGGAGGTCAGCCAGCAGGTCGCGAAGAAATATCCCGATATCGAGTTCGAGGATCGAATCGTCGATAATATGTGCATGCAGCTCGTCCAGAAGCCGGAGCTTTATGACGTACTCGTGTTGCCGAACCTCTACGGGGACATCCTGAGCGATTTGTGCGCCGGGCTGGTGGGCGGCCTGGGCGTGGCGCCGGGAGCCAACATCGGCGAGAAGGGCGCGATCTTTGAGGCCACGCACGGCAGCGCACCGAAATACAAGGGTCAGAACAAGGTCAATCCGACGGCCCTGATCCTGAGCGGCGTCCTGATGCTCCGGCACATCGGCAAGATGGCCGAAGCGGACAAACTCGAAAACGCCGTCGCAGCAGTCATCGCCGAGGGCAAGAGCGTCACCTATGACATGAAGCCCGACCGCGACGATCCCACCGCCGTCGGCACGAGTCAAATGGCCGATGCCATTATTGAAAAGATGCGTGATTCATAGTTGCGTGTTCAGAGTTTGTAGTGAAAGAACTATGAACTACGAACAAAGTCACCGTAGAATCATTTCGGGTCAAAGCACCGGTTCGTTTCCGGCGTTATTGCGGTGTCTCCTGCAAGTCGCGGCTGTGGGTTACTCGCTTGTTGTTAGGCTGCGGAATTCACTGTATTCCAAAGAGTGGTTGAAAACACGCCATGTTGACGCAGCAGTGATATGCGTTGGGAACATTACGACCGGCGGGACGGGCAAAACGCCGCTTGTCGCTTCGGTGTATAAAACAATTGTCTCAAATTCGAGATTTCAGATTTCAAATTCCCAATGTGCGATACTCACTCGTGGCTACAAGGCGGCGGAAAATTCAGGAAACAGGATGCAAGGCTACAGCGATGAGATTGCCGTCCTGGTTGAGAGTTGTCCGGGAGCGAAGGTGATTGTTAATCCGGATCGTGTGGCGGGGGCAACCGAGGCTATCAACAAGTATGGCGCGAAGGTATTGATTATGGACGATGGTTTTCAACATCGGCGATTGGCCCGGGACCTTGATATCGTGACGATTGATGCAACGCAGCCTTTTGGCTATGATAAGATGTTGCCCGCCGGGCTTCTGCGGGAGCCAGTCGCGTCACTAAAGCGCGCTCAGGCGATTGTGATAACTCGATGTGACCAAATCACCCAGGCCGATTTGGATGAGCTGGAGAGACAACTTCGCTCGATTCACCCGGATATGGTCGTGGCACGGTCGATCCACGCCCCCGTTTGCGTGCGGTCGGCGGACCAGAATTGCATTGATATGGAAGAATTAAGGGGCAAGAGAGTTTTTGCCTTCTGCGGGATAGGCAATCCAGAAGCGTTCCTGGACACGGTCCGAAGCCCGGGGTGCGAATTAGTCGGCTCGGAGTTTTACAGCGACCACTATCACTACACGAACGATAGCTTGGCCAATGTCTGTAGTCAGGCCAAACGTCTCGCCGCGGACCTGATACTGACGACACAGAAGGATTGGACAAAGGTTTCCCGCTTGGCAACGGCGACCAGAAGCCCCCCTCTTGCGTACTTGGTCGTTGAAATGAGGTTCCTGACCGGAGAGGATCAATTAACGGCCTTGATTGAAGACGCGTTGCAGGGTAGAATCCCAGAGAGGCCTGGAGATGGGCTCAAGTAACGCTATTTGGGTGCACGAACGCTCTTATGTATGAGAATCTGCTACGAACTGTGATGAATCTCGGCTCGCCGGAAGTCCTGCTCGTGGGCGATTTCATGCTTGACGCTTACGTGTACGGCGACGCGCTGAAGATCAGCCCCGAAGCGCCCGTCCCCGTCCTGAGGGTCACCGGGACGGAACATCGCTGTGGCGGGGCCGGCTCGGTCGCAGCGAATCTCGCCACTCTAGGGGCGACGGTGCACTGTCTCGGTGTGATCGGAGACGACCCAAACGGCCAAGTTCTAAAAGAAGAGCTTACCGAATGTGGCGTGCATATCGGTGGCTTGATGGAAGCTGTAGACCGCCCTACCATCAGCAAACAACGGGTGATTGGGCTGGCCCAGCATCTGCATCGCCAGCAATTGATCCGCGTGGACCAAGAGTCTCAGAAGCCGATTTCCGACGAGATCAACGAGGCGATTCTGCGGGCCTACGAGGACAGGCTGCCGGGGACGGACATCGTCTGTTTGCAGGATTACAATAAGGGTTTGCTCAGCGATGAGCTTTGCCGGCAGATGATCCGGCTGGCGAACGAGGCGGGTAAGCCGATCATAGCGGACCCCTCGCTGACGAGCAACCATCTCAAGTACGCCTGCGCAACGGTCATCACGCCGAACCGCCAAGAGTCCTCCGCGATGGTGGGTTTCGAGGTGACCAGCGCGGAAACGGCGGCCAAAGCGGCGGATCATCTGCTACGGGAACTGGAGCTTGAAGGCGTGGTCATTACGCTCGACAAAGAAGGTGCGTATTTCAAGACCAAGACGGAGAGGCCGGGCGGGCTCATCCCGACCCGCCCGCGAAGCGTGTACGACGTGACCGGCGCCGGTGATATGGTCCTGGCCATGCTGACGATGGCGTTGGCCGCCGGTTGCGAATACGAGACTGCTGTAAAACTGTCTAACGTCGCCGGCGGGATTGAGATCGGAAAATTCGGCGCCGTCACGGTCACGACAGAAGAGATCGCGGACGAGATCGCCCACCAGAACCGCGATGCCAGCGGCAAGGTGCGATCCGTCGATTCTCTGCTCTGCGAGATCGAACGCCACCGCCGGCAGAAAAGGACCATCGTTTTTACAAACGGCTGTTTCGACGTGCTGCACCGGGGGCATCTCGAATACCTGAGGTTCTGTCGGCGACAGGGTGACGTCGTGGTGCTGGGTCTGAACAGCGACCGTTCGGTCAAGATGATCAAAGGGCCGTCGCGCCCGATCAACAACCAGGACGACCGGGCGGCCCTCCTGGCAGCGATGGAAATGATCGACTACGTCACGTTTTTCGACGAGCCGGACCCGCTGAGTCTGATCGAGAAGGTACGGCCGGACGTTCTGATCAAGGGCGAGGACTGGGCGGTCAAGGGTGTCGTTGGGCGCGAGTTTGTCGAATCCTACGACGGCAAGGTCATTCTCGCGCCGCTGGTCGAAGGCAGAAGCTCGACCCTCACCATCGAGAAGATGAACTCGAAAGCAAAATCTCTATGAACGACCAGACAAGAACGCATATCGTCGACGCTGTTGAGACGCACAAGCGGATGGCAGCCGAGTTCGAGTCGCGCGGTTTGGAGACCGTCGCTGCCATTGCGCAGATGGTCGTCGACGTTTTCCAGCGAGGTAGCACGGTTTATTTGTGCGGCAATGGAGGCTCAGCGGCGGACGCCCAGCACATCGCCGGGGAGTTTGTGGGCCGATTTCACCGGCAACGCAGGGCTTTGCCGGCGGTCGCCTTTTCGACCGATACGTCTGTCCTGACGTGTATCGCCAACGATTATGCTTATGAGAAGGTCTTTGCCCGACAGGCCGAAGCTCTAGTCAGAGAAGGCGATGTTCTCTGGGCGTTTTCGACTAGCGGTACGTCGGCCAACGTGGTGGCCGCCGCGAAGGTCGCCAGGGACAGAGGCGCCCGTGTTATCGCCTTCACAGGCCGGCCCGACAGCGAGTTGGAGCGAATAGCCGATATTTGTCTCTGCGCCGAGGATGAATCCACGGCACGCAGCCAGGAAATCCATCAGCTTGCCTATCACATCATTTGCGACCTGGTGGACCGGAACTTCACGAACGATTGAACAAGAAACGGATTTCAGAAAACATGGCAGATAGAGCGATATTCTTAGACCGTGACAAGACGCTGATCCATGACCCCGGCTACATCAACCACCCCGACCAGGTGAAGCTGCTGGATGGCGTTGCGGAAGCGCTTATTGAGCTCAAGGCTCTCGGGTTCAAGCTCGTCGTTGTGACCAACCAATCGGGCGTGGCGCGCGGCGTCATCACAGAAGAGGTGCTTGGCAAGATTCACGATCGTATGGAAGAGTTGCTGGCCGAGCAAAA
>JARRQQ010000205.1:0-10283 GCA_037381725.1 Sedimentisphaerales bacterium | reverse complement strand
CGCGGCGGCTTTTGCCGTCGTCGAAGACGCGGTCGTCGTTGCCGATTTCGGGACCGCCGTGACCATCGACCTGGTGGACCAGAACGGGGTGTTCCTGGGCGGCGTGATCTGCCCCGGCTTCGAGATCAGCGCCAAAGCCCTCCGAGACAACACCGCCCAACTACCAAACGTCAAGGTAGTCAAACCGGCCGCACCTTATGGCAAGAACACCGCCGATGCAATCAACTGTGGGCTCTATTACTCCATCGTCGGCGCCCTCGAGGAAATCATCCGGCGCTACGCGGAGGAACTTGGCCAATGGCCGCAGACGATCATTACCGGCTCTGGGGCCAAGACCATAGTGTCCGATTGCGAATTCATCGACAACTACGTGCCGAACCTCGTCGTCAAGGGGATCGTCCTGGCCTATCAGAAGCACCTCGAAGCAAAGATCGCGTAGCCCGCATGCAGACGGAGGACGTCGTGGACTGTTTCGCTGCACAAATGACGGGTGCAGGCTCCGGCGCGATAGCCACCGTTCAGGTGTTCGGAGACTCGGCCAGAAAGGTATTCGGGCAGGTATTCGCGCCATCGGGAACAAAGTCCGCAGAATTCAGGACGGGCCGAATCCTGCTCGGTGCTATTACCGACGGCGAAAAGATCATCGATCAGGTGACTATCGGTTGCGAGGCTCCAGGGACCTTTGCCATTCACTGCCACGGCAACCCGCTGATCGTTGAAATGGTAATGCAGCGACTCCGGCATTGTGGGGTCACGCTGCTAACCACAGAGCAATTACGAGCCAAAATCCTGACTGCACAGGCACCGAGAGACACCATCGCGATTGAGGCGAAACTGGCCCAGGCCCAAGCCAAAACCCTCCTGGGAACAAAGACCATCACAAACCAAATCAACTCCGGTCTGGGCGGGAAATTACGTGGCTGGCTCGCGAAGATCGACGAAATTCCACTCGATGAAATCAAAACGGAAGCCACCCGAATCCTTCAAGCATCTCAAGCGGCAAAGCTCATCATTTATGGCTGTACGGCCGTCCTGGCCGGCCCGCCCAACAGCGGGAAGAGCACCCTATTGAACTACCTGGCCGGCCGGCAAAAGGCCATCGTCACCGACATTAGAGGCACAACCAGAGACTGGATCGAAGCGACGTGCCAGATCGGTACTTTGGCCCTAACACTGATCGACACGGCGGGCCTCGAAGATGGATTGGGCGACTCCCAGGATACCATTGGAGCAGCCGCCCAAAAGAAGACATCCGAAGTCCTGGAAAGAGCGGACCTTGTCCTGCTCCTCCTGAACAATAGCCAACCCGTCGAGCAGTTTGCCCCCCAATTCATCGAAACCATCGCCGGCAAGCGCGTCATCACGGCCCTGAACAAATCCGACTTGTCACCCCGACTCGACATGAGCCGATTGCCCAACGCTCTGTCAAATGCGGTGCACATCAGCGCCAAAAATGGCGACGGAATCGAAAACCTGAAACAACAGATCCAGCAAACAACCGGCGTCAGCGACATTGATCCAAAGCAACCGGTCTGCTTTACCAAAAGACAGGAAAGCCTCCTCGAACGGCTCACGACTGCTCAATCCAAGCAGCAAGCGGTCTCAATCATAGGAGAGTTATTGAACGGCCAGGTGCAGCCGGCCTAAACAAGTGAACAATTCTTCTTGCGCCCGATCATTTCTTCAATAGCCGATTGAGACTTTCTGATCTGCCCTCGCACCATCTCGCCAAGCTCCGAAAGACACATCGCCTCGCTGAGAACACGGCAAACACGGGATCTTGCACGGTGCTTTCAGGATATGACCTTGAGAGCCAAGTGTTCTTCCATAGCTCTAAAATCTTTATCACTATGCAACAGAAGTAGGTTATTCTCGACGCAAAACGTTGCGATGATAACGTCAATTGTCTTTCTTACCGTAACGCCTTTCTTCCTCAGGACGCGGTAATTCTGCGCGCTCCTTATCGCTAACTCTCTCCCGAGCATTTGCCTGAAGAGAAGTGAATCGAGCAACTTCCTGGCCTTGTCAAAATCTCTGTCATCCTGAAACCCTTGGAGGACTTCCGTCAGGATAAGATCTCCAATAATAATCACTTCATATCCCAGGAACTCGTTCAAGAGGTCGGTCTGTTTTGTAACCCGCCCGTTGAAATAGTCAATCCATACGGAAGAATCTACCAATATCATCTATCGGTTCTCATCCTATCTAAGTTGCCCGTCCATTTTAGTTTGCCACGAAAATCCTTGATCTTCTTCTGACGATTCACCTGGATAAGCAATTTTAAACCTTCCTCGATAGCTTTCTTCTTGGTTTTGAAGCCAGAAAGCTTCAGAGCTGATTTCACCAAATCGTCATCGAGCACCACATTCGTTCTCATAGTACATTCTCCATGAATGTGTATTTCTTAAATAATCTTACACATTCGAGAGGACCGATGCAAGGACAATCTCTCGAAACCAAGCGGTGAACTCAAAGGCCCCTTGGCCTGGGATTGTGCCACTTGCTGAACGGCCGGCTTTGTGTATAATCTGCCTCTATGACCCCTACGAATGAAAAATTGACACCAGCGATGAAGCAATTTCATCGGTTCAAGCAGAAGCATCCGGACTGCATTCTGTTCTTCCGGATGGGTGATTTCTACGAGACCTTCTACGAGGACGCCAAGACCTGCTCGAAAGTCCTGGGCCTGACCCTGACCAGTCGGAGCAAGGGCACGAACCCGATCCCGCTGGCCGGTGTACCCTACCACGCGGTCGAAGGGTATCTCAAAAAGATGCTCCAGGCCGGCTATCGCGTGGCCGTCTGCGAGCAGGTCGAGGATCCGAAAACCGCAAAGGGCGTCGTCGAACGCGACGTCGTGCGTATCGTCACGCCCGGCACACTGACCGACGACATCCTGCTCAACGCCAAAGAAGACAATTTTCTCTGCGCCGTCAACCTGGGAACGCGAAACCGGGCGGCCTTGAGCTGGGTCGATATCTCGACCGGCCATTTCTTTGTGCAGGAACTGCCGGAGAATAGGTTGATCGACGAGTTAGTTCGGCTCTCCCCCGCCGAATGCCTGCTCGCGGACCGGCGCGGTGAGCTGTTCGAGGCCGAGACAAAAAAGCTCACAAAGGACATCACGCAACTGACCGACGCCATTGTCACCGAGCGTCCCGGCTGGTACTTCGATCCCTACCAAGCGAGGCAAAGGCTGCTCAAGCACTTCGGCACGGCGACGCTTGAAGGCTTCGGCATCGGTGATAATGACGACGGTCTTGTCTCCCCCGCCGGGGCGATCATCGAGTACCTCAACGAAACCCAGAAAACGACACTCGGCCACATCCGGAGCTTGAAGAGGATCAATCGCGAAAACTTCCTGCAAATCGACCCGGCTTCTCTGCGGAGCCTCGAAGTCCTGCGAACGATCCGCGCCGAAAGCCAGAAAGGCTCACTGCTGGACTGCCTCGACGCCACAATGACCGGCATGGGTTCCCGCAAGTTCAGGAACTGGCTCTGTATGCCGCTCTGCGACCTGGCGGCGATCGAGCAGCGACAGGACGCCATCGAAGAAATGAAAGAGGCCGATGTGCGACTCGCCGAGACGCGGAGACTTCTCTCAAACGTTTCCGACACCGAGCGCATCGCCGCTCGTATCAGCACGTTCCGGGCCAGCCCCAGGGACTTAGTGGCGCTGGCGGCTACATTGCGGCAAACGCCGCTGCTGCGCGAGATCCTGGAACAATTCGCCGGTGAGCTGCTGACGGAGTTGTCCGGCCGGTGTGACAGTATGGATGAATTGGCCGATCTGCTCGAAGCCGCCATCGAGCCGGAACCGCCCTCTCATCTTCGGGACGGCGGCGTCATCAGAACGGGCTTTTCCGAAGAGCTTGACAAGCTGCGTTCCATCTCCAGGAACGGTCAAAGCTGGCTGAGGAACTATCAGAAGCAACAAGCCGAGCGAACGGGCATCGCCAATCTCAAGGTCGGCTTTAACAAGGTCTTCGGCTACTACATCGAAATCAATCACTCCTCCTCGGACAAGGTCCCCGCCGACTATATTCGCAAACAAACCATAAAAAACGCCGAACGTTACATCACGGAGGAGCTTAAAGAATACGAAACCCAGGCTCTCGACGCCGAGGAAAAAGCCCTCGAACTGGAGCAGGAGCTTTTCGAGCAACTCCGCCGTCAGGCCGCCCAGTACGTCAGCCGGCTTCAGGCGCTGGCCGAGACCGTCGCCCAATGCGATTGCCTGGCGGCCCTTGCTTACTTAGCCAAGCGGCGGAGCTACGTCCGGCCGGAGATGACTGACGGCGGCGAGCTCATCATTCATGAAGGCCGGCATCCCGTCCTCGCGGAGACGCTCGGCTCGGACTTTGTGCCGAACGACGTCCGGCTCGGTGACGGCGAAGGGGACATCCTCGTCATCACCGGTCCGAACATGTCCGGCAAGAGCACCTACATCCGCCAGGTCGCCCTGCTGGCGCTGATGGCACAGATCGGCTCATTCATTCCCGCCAAGGACGCCCGGATCGGCTTGGTCGACCGCATCTTCACCCGCGTAGGCGCTTCCGACGAATTGGTGCGGGGCCAATCGACCTTCATGGTCGAGATGACCGAGACGGCCAACATTATCAACAACGCCACGGGCAAATCGCTGGTCATCTTCGACGAAGTCGGCCGGGGCACGAGCACGTATGACGGGCTTTCGTTGGCCTGGGCGATCACCGAACATATCGCCAACAGGCTGCAATGTCGAACCTTCTTTGCCACCCACTATCACGAGCTGACCGAATTAGCCGAACTGTTCGAGAACGTGAAGAACTGCAACGTGGCCGTCCGCGAATGGATGGACGAGGTGGTCTTCCTGCACAAAATCCTTCCCGGCGGAACGGACAAGAGCTACGGTATCCACGTCGCCAAACTGGCGGGCCTGCCGAACACCATCCTCGAGCGAAGCAGGGAAATCCTTGAAGAGCTGGAAAGCACGTTCCAACAAGAAGCTGCCGGCGAGCACCTAGCCCGTCACAAAACAAAGGAACCCGACCAGGACACACTCTTCGTGCAAAAGCACAAGAGTATCTTGGAGAAACTCAGTGTGATTGACATAAACAATCTCACACCGCTCGAAGCCATAAACTTGCTGAACCAGATAAAAGACGAGCTAAATGGGAGGTGAGAGAACGGACGACGGACGACAGAGGACGGAGGACAGACGGGGGGAGGAGGGACAGCATGACGCAGAGAATTGAGAGTTTTCGCGACCTGCGCGTCTACAAGCTTTCTGTGGAACTTCAGCAGGAAATATTTGCGTTAACCAAGAATTTCCCAAGAGAGGAACTCTACTCGCTCACGGACCAAATGAGACGTTCTTCACGCTCAATAGGAGGTAACATCGCAGAAGCATGGCAAAAACGCCGCTATCCCGCGCACTTTGTCAGCAAGCTATCCGACGCCGACGGCGAATAGGCAGAAACACAGCACTGGCTCGACACCAGTTTGAAATGCAAATATGTTGCCAGAAGAGTGCATGGAGCGCTGCTGGAAAAGTGCAGGAATATTGGGAAAATGCTTGGAAAGATGATGGCCGAGCCTCACAAATGGTGCGCCAGGTTCAATGACAAGTAACCTCCCGTCATCCGTCCTCCGTCGTCTGTCATCTGTCGTCCGTCGTCCGTCATCCGTCACCGTTGGAAACAACAAATTCCACGGTGGCACAACACGATCCGCCTCCTATATAATCTGCCTGCGAAGAATAACGAGTTCTGTATGAAAGGACGAAATCATGAAAGGCGTTCTGAAATCCAAGCTGATCATTCTGTTGGGACTTCTGGCGTTGCTTTACGGCTGCTCGGAGGTTGAGATCACGGGGCGCAAACAGCTCAACTTCATCCCCGCCTCGACCATGAACTCGATGAGTTTTCAGTCTTACAGCGAGTTCCTCACCGAGCATAAGCTCAGCACCAACACCGAACAAACCTAGATGGTCAAGCGCGTCGGCAGCCGGATAGAACACGCCGTCGAGCGGTATTGTGAAAAGAACGGCATTTCGGACCAATTGGCTGGCTACAAATGGGAATTCAACCTCGTCGAGGACCCCAACGTCAATGCCTGGTGCATGCCCGGCGGCAAAGTCGTCGTCTATACGGGCATCCTTCCGGTCACACAGAACGAGGCGGGCCTGGCGGTGGTCATGGGTCACGAGATCGCGCACGCCTTCGCCAAGCACGGCGCCGAACGGATGAGCCAGGGCCTGCTCGTCGAGATGGGCGGGATCGCCCTATCGACGGCGTTGAAAGACAAGCCCGAGCAGACGAAGAATTTGTTTATGCAATCCTACGGCGTCGGAACGCAAGTCGGCTTCCTCCTGCCCTACAGCCGGACTCAGGAGAGCGAGGCGGACCATCTGGGCCTGATCTTCATGGCGATGGCCGGCTACAATCCTGAAGAAGCCGTGGCCTTCTGGCAGCGCATGGCTGCACAGAGCAAAGGCTCGAAGCCGCCGGAGTTCCTCAGCACCCACCCCGCCGACGAAACCCGAATCCAAGACCTCAAAGACCTCATCCCAGAGGCCATGGAGTATTACCAGAAGGTGCAACCTTAGGCCAGAAACGCCCAAAGCCAAACGTAACCGCAAGGGACTGGTTCCACACATCTCTCGGGAATCGCGTGTCATGTCATCCCGAGCGAAGCCGAGGGATCTGGCCGGCGAAATGACAGTGCTTGACCGCCAAACCAATGCCGGTGTCAGATCCTAACCCTGGACTGAGAGCCGGCAAGGGCGCCGATGGACCAGCAGAGCTGGAGGTTGTAGCCGCCACAGGGGCCGTCGAGATCGAGGACTTCGCCAGCGAAAAACAAGCCCGGACAAATCTTCGATTCCATTGTTTTGGATTCTGTCTCGGCAAGAGATACGCCGCCGCGCGTAACAGTCGCTTCGGCAGAGAAGATCGCGGCCATCAAGCCCGCCAGCCAGGCTCCGATGAGACGATATTTCTGACGCACAAATGTAGCCGGTTGCCACAGACCTGTCAAACGCCGGTGACCATCACATATGATACCAACCTTACTGCGTGCAAATCGATGTGCCCTTTACCTGTGACTGGGTGGCAACCTCACGCCATAGGGATGGGGATGACGGATCAAAGGCCATCCCCAAGCTGCGGCTTTCCCTAAGGGACGCCTTTCGGCGGAGGCTGCCAGCCTTTCCCAATACGTCCACCAATTGACCCGTTGTCCATTGGAGAGACTGCAAGAAACGATAGGGTCCAAAAAGCTGTTGAACGACTCCGGGGTAAGGCTTATGATGAATAGCAACAAGTTGCTGGGTACTCAACAGGAGAAAACACAATGAAGTATGCACATTTAACCCGCCGGGATTTTCTAAAGAGCACGTGTGTAGGTGCGGTTGCGGCCGCAGTTCCCATTCGCGGATGGGCCGCATCGACGGAGGAGCGACCGAACATCGTGATTATTCTGGCGGACGACCAGGGCTGGGGTGACCTTCGGCTTCACGGCAATATCAACATCGAAACGCCGAACATCGATTCCCTCGCGCGGGACGGGGCCATGTTCGACCGGTTCTACGTCTGTCCCGTTTGCGCGCCGACGCGGGCCGAATTTCTCACCGGCCGATACCACCCGCGCGGCGGGGTCCGGGGCGTTTCGACCGGCAAAGAGCGTTTGAACCTCGACGAGAAGACTATCGGCGATACGTTCAAGGCCGCAGGCTACGCGACGGCGGCGTTCGGAAAATGGCACAACGGTACGCAATACCCTTACCATCCAAACGCCCGCGGCTTCGACGAATATTACGGCTTTTGTTCCGGGCACTGGGGCAACTACTTCGATCCGATCCTCGAACACAACGGCAAGATCGTCCGAGGCAAAGGCTTCATCACCGACGACCTGACCAACCACGGCCTTGATTTCATCGAGCAGAACAAGGGCCGGCCGTTCTTCTGCTACCTCCCGTACAACACGCCTCACTCGCCTATGCAGGTGCCGGACCGCTTCTGGGACGAGTACAAGGATCGTCCGCTCGCCATGAGGAATCGCGATCCGGAGAAAGAACAGGTCGACAAGACGCGCTGCGCCCTGGCGATGTGCGAGAACATCGACTGGAACGTCTGGCGCGTCTTGAAGAAGCTCGACGACTTGAAGATAGCCGACAAGACCATCGTGATCTATTTCAGCGATAATGGCCCGAATAGCTGGCGGTGGAATGGCGGTATGAAGGGACGCAAAGGCTCGACCGACGAAGGCGGCGTCCGCGTGCCGTGCATCATTCGCTGGCGCGGCCACGTCAAACCGGGCACGAAGATTCCGCAGATCGCCGGCGCGATCGACTTTCTTCCGACACTGGCCGACATGGCCCGCGTTGACATCGTCGGTACCAAACCGCTCGATGGAATCAGCCTCAAACCGCTGCTTTTGGGCCAGGCGGAAAGGTGGCCGGACCGCATGATCTTTTCTCATCAAAACGGGCGGGTCAGCGTTCGCACGCAGCGCTACCGGCTCGACCATACGGGTAAGCTGTTTGACATGACGACCGATCCGGGGCAAGACCACGACGTCTCGAAGGACAGGCCGGAAATCGCGGCGAAACTTGGAAAGGCCGTGGCACGCTGGAAGGATGAGGTCCTGCCCAAATCGCGAAAGGACGACCGGCCGTTCACTGTCGGCTATCCGGAGTTTCCAACCACGTTTTTGCCCGCGCGCGACGGCGTTCCGCACGGGAAGATTAAGCGAAGCGCCGGAGCGCCAAACTGCTCGTTCTTCACGAACTGGCGAAGCATGAACGATAAGATTACCTGGGATATCGAGGTGGCGACCGGGGGCAATTACGAGGCGGTGGTCTATTATACTTGCCCGAAACAGAACGTGGGCTCGACCGTCGGGCTTCGCTTCGGCGAGAGCCGGGTACAGGGAAAGGTCACCGAAGCGTACGATCCGCCGCTGCGGGGCGCCGAACACGACCGCGTCCCGCGCCGGGGAGAGTCTTACGTCAAAGATTTCCGCCCGCTTCGCTTGGGCGTGTTCGAATTGGCGAAGGGCCGGGGCGAGCTGACTCTTCGGGCGCTGGACGTGCCAGGCCGCCAAGTGATGGACGTTCGCGCCGTTAAGCTGACCTTGCTGACGTAATCACGCCGAACCGATTCACGTCGAGGGCTGGATTTGTACTTGAGCAGGAGAATAGTCAATGAATTCAAGATGCTGGAAGATAACCGCAATAGGATTGCTCTTGGCGATTTCCTCAACGGTCGCTGCGGCCGCGCTGCCCGACTGGACGTCGAAAGTCCGCCCTGACCACCCCCGGCTCTTCTTCAACGCCGACACGTGGCCCGCGGTTCGGCAACGTGCACTGGGCGCCGAGCGGGAATGGTACTCGAACATCAAAAGGCGAGTGGACCGGCTTTTAACAGAACGAGCAGACCAGACCAAACCCAGAGAGCTCGGGCCCCAGGCGGCGTGGGCGGCTTTTGTCTTTCGCGTCACGGAAGATCCGAAATACCTGGAGCTTGCGAAGAAATGCCTCCAGACAAGCCTGGATTTCTACGAAGCGTGCTTTGAGCAGAAAAAATCGGTCAATTGGTATTCGACCTCGCGCGTGCACGCGACGTTGGCCTGGGACTGGCTTTACAACGATTTGACCGAAGCCGAACGTCGCACGACCATGTCCCGGCTCGTGCGGGTCATCGACAACGTCCTCAAGGCCAGACCCCGCATCTACAGAGAGAACATTTCTGGATATACCACTGGGTTCTATGGCGTGCAAAACTGCCTCTGGTTCATCGGCTGTACGGCTTTCGGCACGGGTATTGAACCGGAACGGGTCAATGAGTGGCTCGTATGGGGACACGATGAAAATATGAAAATGCTCGAATACCGTAAGAAAGCCTGCGGCGACGATGGGGGCGGAGCCTCGCCTACACTCGGCTACGTCTTCGGTGCCTACCCGTGGGCGGAGCAGAACTTCTTCTACACGTGGTTATCCAGCACGGGTGAAAACATCGCACCGGACTACCCGCACGGCGCGATGCTCGCAAATTACATCATTTGGAACTGGATCGCCGCCGATCCGACGCCTCTAGAATTCGGATATGGTGACACACCGCACACAAGCAATCGCCTGCCGATTGGACAGCTTTATACCCACATGGCCAACATCCGTCATCTGTATGGCAAGGCGTCACCCAAAGCCGCCGCCTTGGCGCGTCACATCCAGAGGCTATTGCCGCGCCAGTTCTACTCGCGCACCTGGTTCATATATCCGTTTCTTCTGACTCAGATGGACA
>JARRQQ010000204.1:0-8953 GCA_037381725.1 Sedimentisphaerales bacterium | reverse complement strand
CGAATCCCTACCCGGTCCCGCGTCAGAAACAACCCTTTGCGTTTGGTGTCCCAGATCGCCAGGGCAAACTGGCCGTTCATGCGGGCCACGCAGTCAGGTCCTTCCTCTTCATAGAGATGGAGAATAACCTCCGTATCGGAGGTCGTGTAGAACCGATGGCCTTTCTGCTCCAGTTCTTCCCGCAGCTCGACGTAGTTGAATATCTCCCCGTTGAAGACGATCCAGAGCGTTTCATCCTCGTTGTGCATCGGTTGCACGCCCGACGACAGGTCGATAATGCTCAGGCGCGCATGTGCCAGCCCAACTCGATCATCGAGGTAGACACCCGTTTCATCCGGACCCCGGTGACGCACGACGCTTATCATATTCTCAAGCGTCTTGAGAGAGATACCGTCGGGACCATCCGTATGGCAAATTCCAGCTATTCCGCACATGGCAATTTCACAAGAGTTAGGTTAGGGACACCTCCATCGAGCGTCCCGTGAGTTTCTACGCTTCGGCTCCCGAGCGTTCACTGAGCTTGCGTTCGATAAACCTGGAGATGTTTTGGAGGCTGTCCATGTTGTCCGGCACAAGCTCCTCGTCCTCGATCTTCAGGCCGAACGCCTCCTCCAGGAAGAAGACCAGCTCCAGAATTCCCGTCGAGTCGATAATGCCGTCCTCCATAAATGAGGTGTCGTCCTTGAGCGCCTGGCCGTCGCCAAACAGAAAATTCTCGACTACAAATTCTCGAACTTTACTAGAAGTATCCATCTTGCCCTCGAACCTAATTGACTATTTTGGGTTGACATTGACTACAAATAAGCGGTTTGTACGAACGCTGCGACGGATAGTGGACCCGCCCGTTCATTTCTGGCCCGCTATCATCTGCTTGTGCCCACTGTCGGCCGCATTCCACGTCTTCTGAACAAACCCGGACAAATTTCTGGCCGGATTGCCTCCAACGAACGCCCCGGCGGGAACGTCCTTGGTGACGACCGAACCGGCGCTGATAACGGCATTGTCCCCGACCTCCACGCCGAAAAGGATAATGGAGCCCGAGCTTATCCACACGTCGTTTCCGATGATTGTCTTCTCCGGCTGCTTGGCCGCCTGGGTCGGACTGGGGTGCCTCGGCCCGAGAATCATCACATAAGGCCCCGTCGATAGCCGGTCGCCGATCTGGACCGGCCCCATAATGACGTTGTTCAAGCCAAACCAGCACCGCTTACCTACCGTCACGTCACCCAGATCCGCGTTCCACACGTTGTACGCATCGGCGACGGTTCTGGCCCCGACTCTGGCCAGGTACGGCTGCGAACGGTCAAACCGAAAGCCGTGCCCGAATTCCACGAACCGCTCAGCTTTGAGATACCTGAACCTGTTGCAACGACGGATGCCATACCAGAGCATTCGTTTCGCCGTCGCCTTCACGAAGGTGGGCGTCACCAGCTCCACAGCTTTGTATAACGCGCCATGTTTCTTGGTCTTCACGATGGATCCTCGCCAATTAAGGACAACCACTCAACGGGATAATGAGCGAACAAGCGCCCGGACGACGCGAGACAAAACGCCGACCGAAGCCGGCGGGTTCACCTCTCCACCGACCGCTGTCGCGACCGGCACAACTCATCGAGAAACGTCGAAATCCGCGCGGCTACAACGTCGGCCTGTGTCTGCCGTTCCTGTGGAACAAACTGCTTCAGCTCCTCGATCTTCGCCGGCAAGTCCGCCGCCTCGTAGGCAACCAGCAAATACCCCAGCTTCTCGAACTCTCTGGCGATGGCAAGCTGATGGTCATTGACGACCTCGCGATGTCTTTTCAGCCTGGGCATCACGAGCAACGGCTTCTTGTGCTCCAGTGCCATCGTGATTGAACCGATCCCCGAGTGACTTATGATACTGTCCGCTTCTCGAAAGCGTTTCTCGAACACCGCCTTCTCCAACGACGGGACCGACTCGAAGTTCCTTGGACGGTATGAACTAACACCGATCTGAGCAAAGACCTGCTCATTCAGCTCATCCCCGTCGACCGCTTCGTCGACTGCCTTGACCAAACGGTCAAACGGGAATTGCGTCCCCACGGTCAGAAAGATCATATCACAGCTCCAATAAATTCGACCCGTTTGTAACGACCGGCCAGTCCCGGCCACTGAACAAGGAACAAATCGGAAATGTGACGAACCATACTGCCCGAGAATGACAGGCGATCCACGTTGGTAATGCTGTCCAGCCAGACGATCTTGGCGCCCAGCACTTTGCCCAACAAGCAGGACATGCAACCCGCAGCGGCACCCGTACTCATCACGACGTCAGGTCTTTCTCGCCACATGATTCTTATGCACCGTATCAACACGCCCATCGACTTCCAGGGATGCTGACGGTTGCATTCGCCGACTACGTACACGGCGCCGGATCGTCTCAGATCGGCCCGGACCATCGGCAACGTCGTGATAAAGGTGACCTCGTGCTGCTTCCAGGTGCTCGACAGCTTCAACAGTTCCGTCAAATGCCCCCCGCTTGACGCCACCAGGCAAATCTTCAATCTCGCCATAAGACTCGTCGCGCGAAATGACCGCTTGTTTAAAGCAGCTCTTTTAGTACCTGTTCAGCTTTGCTATCCCATGAAGCATCCTTGACTTTCTCTCTCCGACCCGCCGTCCGTACGGGCCCGTCTTCCGCAATGGCTCTCTTGATACACGAGGCGAAGGCGCTCGGAGCCTGAGCCTCGTAGACAACGTCGGAATATGGCCGCAACTCCGGAAACGGCGTGCTGACCACCGGCTTGCCCAGGGCCAGGTATTCCTTCAATTTCAGTGGATTAACGGCCTCCGCCCATCGGCTTTGCCGCAAGGGCAAGACAGACACGTCGAACCGTTTGCCGTACTCGGGGACTTGCTCGTAGGGTTTCTGGCCAAGCATCCAGACGTTCTTACGCGCCGCCAGAGTGGAGCAATCCATCTGAGCCCTCCCGACCAGGACAAACGACACATCGGGTAGGAGGTCCGCCACCGCCGACAGCAAATCAATATCGGGATTGCAGTCATCAATGCTTCCGACGAAACCCACAATCGGCCTGGGAATGCCCGACAGGTCGGCTGGCCCCTTGGAACCGTTCAGAGGCGAAGCAAACAAGTCGAAGTCCACACCATGATCGACAAGAACCGCCTTTCGGCAGCCGTTCTTTTCTTCATCATACAGCCTTCGATTGACATATATCGTCAGATCGGCGCTCGCCTTCATCTGGCGGTCGAAGTCCTTTATCGTTTCGACGTCAACGCCGGGAAAAGCCTCGAAACGGTCGGTGCGCTGGTACACCAATCTGCTCTTATTCATTCTCACCGCCATGTCGCAAGCCGATGGGCACGCCACCCAAACGACGGGCGTCTCGATGCCTATCTTCCGAGCGACGCGGCCAACCTGCGAGCGGAGCAGAAACTCGTTCACCGGCTTAGACCAGCGGATGTGCTGGACCGGCAATGAGAACGGACTGTAAACCCAGAAGCCTTCTTCGGTCTTCCGCAGGCCCGTGAAGATGCTCTTGGTCTTGCGGACCAGCTTCTGGAAGAACTTGCGCCCCTGAAAAGCGTTGATCTTCTGCATCACGATTGAGTTGATATACAGGGTCGTGCCCTTCTTTGCGAAACGCCGCATCAACTGCATGTCGAAATGTCCGCGGTTATGGTACCACCAGTCCTCGCCGCCGAAGCAGATCACATCCATTCTTGACATAAGCTCAATCCGACTCTTGGCTCTCCCTGCACTCGGCACAACCGCCAAAGTATTTCGCGTTCGCGGACTCTCGATTCCAGCCGGTCAAATCACCGTTCCTACAAATTCTGCGTTCCTGTAACGGGCGGCCAACCCGGGCCACTGCACGATAAAGAGATCCGCAATATGACGGACCATTCTGCCCGCAAGGGATATGTGATTGACGTTCGTAATGCTGTCGATCCACACCACCTTGGCGCCCAGCATCTTGCCGAGAAAGCACAATATGCAGCCGGCGGCCGCACCCGTGCTCATCACGACGTCGGGCTTCTCTTTGAGAATGATCTTGATACACCGAAGGAGTACCCTGAGCACACGTATCGGCTGCTGCCGGTTGCACTCCCCCGCCACGTAGACGTGACCGAACGCAGTGAGCTTTTTGCGAACCACATCCGTCGTCGTCACATACACCGTTTCGTAGCCGTTCCAACTGCTCGCGAGTTTGAGCAACTGGGAGGTATGCCCCCCCGCGGATGCTACCAGGCATATCTTTAGGCATTTCGGAGCGTTTGTTTTGTCAGACAAGCAGCTTCCCCCAAGCCGGTCTTCACGATGCGATTCCTGCAGAAAACGTCGTCCCACACCGACAGCGTTAGAAGAGTCCATATCTTCAAAGCGTTGTCCTTGCGATCCGAGCAGTGATCGTCCAGGATGCTTTGCAGTTCAGCGTTCGCAAAAAGCTGACGCATTAGGCCGTCTTTGCGACAGATTCGGTCGTAACACATATCGCGAAGTTTATTCCTGAACCACTGCGCCAGAGGCACGGAAAATCCGACCTTGCGGCGTTCCACAATCCGGGCCGGAAGGTATCGGCGCGCGATCTGTTTGACGACCCATTTGCGCTGGAACCCGCTGACCTTGAATCGGGACGGCAGACTGAACGCCAGCTCGACCAGTTCATGATCCAGAAAGGGAACGCGACCTTCCACCGATGCGCCCATCGTCATTCGATCACCACGATCCAGGAGGTTGTCGGGCAGCCAGATTTTGCAATCCGCGTAGAGCATTGCATCGAGCGGGTCGCAGTCCGGGGTCTTTCTGACGTACTCTTTCGTCGGATTGCCCCACGTTTCGTCGGCAGTAAGCAACCTCAGTTTTTCCCCTCTCGTGAAGGGCGCGAACCACTGCGCCCATCGGTCGGCCTGTTCTGTCTCGCAAAGACTTCTCAGGGCTACTTCGACACGCCTGAAGCGCGAGGGCAGCAGATACCCGGCACGTCGGACTGCCTGCTCGGGCAAAACGTTCACCACGCCCGCAAAATGGTCGTAGGCATACTTCGGATAGCCCGCAAACAGCTCGTCGCTGCCTTCGCCGGACAGGAGGACCTTAACGTCGCTCGACGCCATCTTAGCCAGCAGGTACAAGGGAACGTCGGCCGGCTCGCTCAACGGGCTGTCGCGAATCCAGGTCAGCGGCTCGAAGTGTTCCGCAAAACAGTCTTCTTCGAGAATAAGCTCGTGGTGATCCGTTCCATACAACTCCGCCACGGTCTTCGCATAGGGCGCCTCAGAGAAAGGGAAACTCGGAAATCCCACGGAATAGGTTCGAACGGGCGCATGGGTCAATCGGCTCATCAACGCAACGATCAGGCTGGAGTCCACGCCCCCGCTCAGAAACGCGCCCAAGGGAACGTCGCTTATCAGACGCCGCTCGACGGATTTCATTAGCAGAGATTCGACCTGATCGGTCATGCTTTTCGCGTCTCCCCTTCTGTAGGGTCGTTTGGAATGTATCGGAACCAGGGGTATATCCCAATAGCATTCTTCGAGACAACCTCGGCGGGTGAGTGTCACGGTATAGCCCGGCCTCACTTTGGTCACCCCTTCAAACATCGTTCCGGGCGACGGAACGGACCGGTACGTCAAATAATGCCAAATCCCTTCTGCATCGGCTCGGACGTTCATCTTCGGATGCTGGAGGAGGGCCTTCGGTTCCGAGGCGAAAATAAAATCATTGCCCGCCGTGCAATAATACAATGGCTTGATTCCCATGCGGTCGCGCGCCATGAACAGCGATTGCTCGCGCTTGTCCCAAATCGCGAAAGCGAACATCCCCTGCAGGCGGCTCACCATCGCCCCGCCGTATTCCTCGTAGAGATGAACCAGCGTCTCTGTGTCCCCATCTGTCGTGAAGCGATGTCCCTTCGCCGCGAGCTCCTCGCGGAGCGCGTGATAGTTGTAAATCTCACCGTTGAACACCACCCAGATGCTGCCGTCCTCATTCGAGAGGGGCTGAGTACTGCCCGCCACGTCGATAATGCTCAAGCGCACGTGCCCCAAGACGACGTGCCGGTCACTGAATACACCCTCATCGTCGGGACCGCGATAGCGCATGACGTCCGTCATATTCTCGACGATCTTTTGATCCAAGTGATCGGCGTCAAAGTTGATTAGGCCGGCAATTCCACACATAGACTATCCACCATTCCCTTGAGTTAGCATACTCCGTTGTTCTTCGAGCTTCACGGCAAGGGTGAGAACCTCGCGCGCTTTGGCTCGCCAGGAGTCTTTCTCGACGGCTTTCTGCCGCGTGAGTCTCAGTTCGTCGGTGTTGAGCATCACGGCCCGTCGCAGAGCTTCGACAAATTCCTCATGCGTCGCCGCAACGGATACCAGGTCGGGATACTCCTTCGCCGGCGGAATAGGCGTCGCGACGATGGGGATTCCCAGCGCCAGGTATTCCTTCACCTTGATCGGGTTGGAGTAGGCCACCCATTCGTTCTGCAACCTCGGCACTATCCCAACGTCGAAACACGCACCCAACTCTGCGATTCTCTGATGAGGCTGAAAGCCCAGGTAATGAACATTGGACAGCGAGGTCAGGTCCGAAATATCCAGGGTGCTCATTCCGACCAGCACAAATGACATGTCCGGCAGCGATTCGGCCGCAAACTTCAGCAGCTTTAGGTCTGTGGTGTAATCGTCGATGGAGCCGAAAAAGCCCACGATGGGGCGCTGGAGGCCGGCTAACTCGGAAGGGACCGAGTTTCTGTTTCTGCTCGCCTCGACGAAGCGATCGTAGTCCACGCCGTGGCCGAGAAAGCGTTTCCGCTCCTCAAGGGCCATGTCCTCATTCATGAGCGTTCGGTTGACGTACAAGACCAGATCGCTCTTCTTCAACATCGCGTCTTCACAGGATTTTACCGTCGGGATGGTTACCCAGGTGAACCAACGACGCATACCGATGGCCTTCAGGACCAGACGAATCTGGGCGGCCACGAGACGCGCGTTCATCCTTCTCACCCAAGGCTTGCTGCACGGCGGGAGCATGATAGGTGAAAACACCCACATCTGCGGTGCCACTTTGCGCAGACCCTTGGCCATGCTGCACAGCTTGCGAAAGATTCTTCTTCCCGACTGGGTGCTGACTCCCGGCCGGGGTGTGCGCATGCCCAGAGAGTTGACGAAAAGGACGGGCAGTGTCTCGGCTAACTGACACATGATTCGGACTTCGGAATGTCCCCGGTTGTGATACCACCAGTCCACCCCGGCGATACACAGGACGCCGTCAAAAACCTCCTGCCCGCTTCTGCCTGGAGGTGCTGCTTGCTTATCAATCACGGATTGGCACTTCATAATGGAACGTAATACGTATTGGAAATAAGACCTTCAAAAGCAATTAGATCAACGCAGATCGCCGGCTGCGCCGTTCGCCGGACGCGAGTCGTGCTTCTCGCAAACGCCTCGCCCGGCTCGCAGGATAGCTACCGGTGGCGTCTGCTCTCACGCCCGCCAGTTCTATTACTGAGCGAGTTCGCGGAGGCCTTCCACTGCGCTCCATAACTCGCTCGGTAGGTGTCCCACATATTCTCCACGAACTTGGACGTTTGCCTCCAGTCAACGGCCGTGTCCATGTAACGGTCGTAGTAGTCGAACAGGGCGTCGTGGTTCCATAATTCCTTTGCCCCCATGATGTGGGCCGCGAGGACAAATCCTCCCCAAGCCGGGCTGCTGATTTGCCTGTACGCGGTGTACCAAAATTTATTGCTCCGTCCCGGGACGGTAGCGTGCGTGATGCCCCATTCGGGAAGATTAATGTCCTCCACCTCGTAAGGTATCCTTTGGGCGTCGCGCGAATCCGGATTCCATTGGGGGCTGTGCGTTATCTCAACGTCCGCGGCGGTAACGTAGAAAGTCTGATCGTCCTCTCCGAAATGAGTGTAGTCGGGCGGCTCGTTGCCCGGACCGTACCCTTCCGAATAGAGATAGTCCCCGGACTTCTGCCCGATATTGGTCATGTTCGGATCGCTGAGCACCAGGCCGGCAAACAGGATCGGCCATTTTCGGCCGCCGGCGTGTCCCCCGTTGTTCACCCAATTCATCCTGCCGCCGTCCCGAAGGACGCCGTAGAGATCGATGCCTAATTGGACGTATCGGATCAATAATGTCTCTTTTTGACTGTCCGCGAAATCGAGCTGGAGCGTCAACGCGCCCACGCCAATATTGGTGGCAATGTCTCCACCATAATTCGGCATATTCTCGACGGGATGGTGGGAGCCGGCCTGCCAGCCGGGTATATGGTCCAGCCACGGACGTTCGAAGTATCTTTCCACGTCTGACAGTCGAACAACGCCGGGCGTCGGCCGCAAGTGGGCAAGCAAAGAATAGTCCAGTTCGCTCTTGTTGTGTCGGACGGTCTTGTCTTCGCCGCTGTAGGCGGGCCGGAAGCTTCCTTCCGGAGCCGGGGCGTCGAGAACGGTGAGTATCGCGGCCGTCTGCAATTGTGTTCTGCCGCTCGTATCCGCCGTGCTTATTGTCGAGACAAGAGAGGAATCAGGCCCAAGGACCAAGGGGTTGTCCGCGGACAGGTCCTCGCGGTTGGGACGGGCCTTGTTCAGAGCGGAATCGTAGTCCGTCGGAGACGCATATTGGCCGTACATGCCGCTGTCGTAACCCTGCCTGCTTGTAAGCCTCGGCGAGGGATTGACCATCGAGCCGTTAATTACTCTGTCGCCGACCCGGACGGACGCCGGGTCAATCGCGACCAGCGTCACGGGCCCCACCACCCAATAGTCTCCGTTTGCAAAACGACCCACGGGATAGTCCCCGTTGAACGTCCAGGTAATTCCGAACTGGGACACCTGCTCTTCCGCGCCGGCTTGACGCCACGCGGGCAGGATGATCGAAAAGAAAACTATCACCATCCACACGTTGTTGACTCCGGTCGGTTCCTTTCGAGACCTCATAAGCACCTCCTTAAACGC
>JARRQQ010000203.1:7012-9757 GCA_037381725.1 Sedimentisphaerales bacterium | reverse complement strand
GTACTTCATATCGGGACTCCAGAGAATAAAGAAGCAACTCCGATGCCGGCCTGGTGCTCAGCGCGGCGAGGATGAGTATCCCCAGGAATAACACATAACGCCCGAGCTTTCGCCGCCGCTTTGCTTCGGGCCGCCGGGTAAGAACCAGAGATAAGACCATCAGCCCCAAAACCCAAACGACGGGAGTGGCAAGTGATTTCAGCAACTCGATCATACAAGTCATCGGCGCCAGCCGCGATCCTCGCGGCGATCTGCCGGCCATGTGCGACGGTCGGCTTATGGTCATCAGGACAGAGATGATCCGAACCGCTGTCTAAGCCTAAATCGTCCAGCCTTTGCGATAGTGCGGCTTGACGAAGGTGTTGGCCGAGGAGACGTTCGTGACCTTCATCTTCTTCCAGTCGAAATTCAACTTCTTGCCGGCACGCAGAGCCACATTGCCCATGAGCACGAATTCCGTAAGGGGGCCGGCATAGTCAAAATGCGTGCTGGGTCGGCCTTTACCTTTGCAAGCGTCAAGCCAGTTGCGATGATGACCCGCAACACGAGGCAATGTCTTGGGAGGCTTCTTGTAGGCCCGCATCTTGGCTTCGGGGATAATCCGCGGGGACCTCGCCCAGCCGCCGCCCAGGATAGTCCCTTTGGTGCCTTCAAAGAGAATACCGTTATCGCCGAGCTCTCTGCCTTCCTCCAGTTCCGCTGGACGAGGCGGCATGAGTCCGCCCTCGTACCAGGTAATGCGTACGGGGCCCATTCCTGCGCGAGACGGGACGTTGAAATAGATGAGCGAAGCAGCGGGGCACGTCTCAGCGGTCGTGCCGTAGGAGCTGGCTTCCACGCTGAACTCGTCGCTCTGGTCCAGCTTCAATGCCCAGAAGGCCGGGTCCAAATGGTGACAGGCAAAATCGCCGATCGTGCCGGACCCGAACTGCCACCAAGCCCGCCAGCGAACCGGGGCATAGTCGGGATGATATGGCCGGGGCGGTACAGGCTCGAGCCATCGTTGCCAATCGAAACCGGCGGGCACCGGAGGTGTCTCTTTGGGCCGGTCGGTCAGGTTCGTCCAGCGGCGCGAGCCGGTCGTGGTCCACGCATGCACGTTGTGAACGTCACCGATGGCGCCGTCCCAGATCCATTCACAGGCAAGGCGGATATCCTCGCTGGAGTGCCCGAAGTTTCCAAGCTGGGTGGCGACGCCCGCCTTGCGGGCCGCTTCGGTGACGACGCGCGTTTCGTAGACCGTGCGGCAAAGGGGTTTCTCGCAGTACAGATGCTTGCCCTTGGCGATGACGGCCGAGCATCTCATTGTAGTCGTGATAGGTGGGACACGCCTGGCCGTATCGCTTGCGGACCAACTCGGTGGCGGGCTTGAGTCCCGCAGTGCCGCCGTAATAGAACATGCTGTAATCGCTGACCTCGTTAATGTCGCACAGCGCCGCGATACGAACGTCAGGCTCGTTGAATAGTTGTTTCATGTTGACGGTGCCCTGGCCACCCGTGCCGATGATGGCGACGTTGACCTTCTCACTGGGGGCGTAAGCACCGAAAACGTGGCGAGGAACGAAAGCAAAGGTAGCCGCCGCCGCGCCGGCGTGCAGAAAATGCCTCCGGGACAACTTGCTGCTCTCACCAGCCAAGGTATTTTTTCGCGTTTTCATATCCATCTCCTTAAAACGATGACTTTTGGTTCATAGTGTGATTCGTAAAACGTATTATACGATTTGGCAAGCTGGAAATGAATAGAGGATTTGCTATAATAGTGGAGAACTCGAAGAAGCATACACATTAGGAGTATTGGGAACTGATCTCACGCACGCCTTTCAAACTGAACGCTTCCCGGCCGGCGGTCTTCTGGGCTTCCGGTGAAGGTGCGTATGCCAACACGCGAAAAGCCCTTTCAAATATCGACCTGTTCCCGGCGAAGAACCGACGTGTCTTATTGAAGCCGAACGTGGGACGGAACGTTCAGCCCGAAACGGGGGTAACGACTCATCCGCAAGTGGTGGCCGCAGCGATTGATGCCTTCCGAGAAGTCGGAGCCGACGTTGCCGTCGGCGAAAGCCCGATCACCGGCGTTACGGCGCTTGAGGCTTTCGAGACCAGCGGCGTCGCCGCCATCGCCGAGAACCGAGATTGCCCGCTGATCGACATGGACGTCCGACACTGCGTGACCGTCGAGATCACCGACGGCGTCGCCATCGAATCACTCAAAGTCTGTAGGGAAATCGCAGAATTCGAGATTATCGTCTCGATTCCCGTCATGAAAACGCACATGCATACGGGGGTCACGCTCTCCGTCAAGAATATGAAAGGCTGTCTGTGGCGACGTTCCAAGGTGGACCTGCATATGCTGCCCCGCCTGGCCGGACACAAGGAAAAGCCGTTGGACATCGCCATCGCGGACATGTCCTCGGTGCTCCGACCACATCTGTCTATTATCGACGGCACTATTGGCATGGAAGGGTTGGGGCCCAGCGCGGGCAATCCCAAGCCGTTAGGAGCAGTCGTTGTCGGCGTTGATGCGTTTGCGGCTGATTCGTTGGCCTGTGCGCTGATGGGCATATCCGCCAATGATGTTCCGCATTTGCGGATGGGAGCACAAAGAGGCTATGGTGTCATTGATCTCGATCAAATCGACGTACAGCCGACGAACTGGCAAGAGGCTCAGAGTCCTTTTGCCCGGCCTCCGGAACACCTGTCCATCGAGTTTTCCGGGTTCAATATCCTGGACAGACAATCTTGCAG
>JARRQQ010000203.1:0-7002 GCA_037381725.1 Sedimentisphaerales bacterium | reverse complement strand
CGCTGCTGATGTTCCTGAGAAAGTACGGCCAGCAATTGCGCGACACCATACCCGACGAAAGGAATATTGTTATCGCTATAGGAAAGGGCCATAAGGAGTTGCCAACCGGTGCCCTTTGTGTTGGTAATTGCACTGCCAAGCACAGGAACTGTTGCATCTTTGTCTCCGGATGCCCACCTGTGACGAGCGAGATACTGTCCATGTTTAATCTGTAAATGGAGCCTGGATGAAACGACGTACGTTCTTGAAAACAACAGGTGCGATAGGTCTGAATACCGTGATACCTTGGGGACAGTTGGCAGCCCAACAGCGTCGCTCCTCGGATTTCCTGAAAGAGAAAACCTCCGGCAATATGCTCTTCCCGCGCCCGCGCGACGGTGCTGAACTGAAGATATCGCCGGTAGGATTGGCCTGGTGGCCGTGCCCTTCGGCGGCTGAGTACAGGGTTCACATATTCGACAAAGGAGGACGTCGCCTTTACAGTAAGAACGCTGGGAAAGACCCCATCCACTGTCCCGACCAGGTCTTTCCGCCGGGGCGGTATACGTGGGACGTTACTGCGCTCGACGGCCACGGCGCAGAAATGGCGCAGCGAGGCAAGCGCTCCTTCATTATTAGTGAAGATGCAGCTAAGCTGCCGTGGGTCGATCCGAAAGTGCTTCTGGGCCGCGTCCCCAAAGAACACCCGCGTATTCTCTATCCCAAGGCAAATCTTGAGAAGATTCGCTCGACGCTGTCCTCGACGCGAGCCAAGTCGTGGAGAGCGTGCAAGGCAGCGGCGGATCGGGCCTTGACCAAAGGAATCCCGGACTACCCAACGTATCATCGTATCGAAGACCCCGGCGTACAGCGGATGGAGTACCAAAAATACTTCGGCTACTTCCGCCGCTACGTAGACGGCGCGCTAATGGACCTTGCGCTGGGCTATCTGATGACGGAAGATGCGAAATACGCAGACGCCGCCAAGAAGATCCTTCTCGAAATCGCAAGCTGGCCTACAGATGACAAGGACGTTACGTCGGTCAGGGCCCGCTGGGGCGATGAACCCGGCCTGTCTTTTTCCAAGTGTGCTCATATCGCATATGACTGGCTCTACGACGCCCTCAACGAGAACGAAAGGGCACTTGTATTCAAAATGTGCCGCGAGCGAACTTGGCAGACATATCGGCGGCTCCAGCGAGCAAACTATCTTACCTACCCGGGCGAGAGCCACAACGGACGGTTGATTGCCTATCTGACCGATATGTCACTGGCAATGGCCGGCGAGACACCGGATGCCGAGACTTGGCTAACCTATTCGCTCAAGGCGCTTCTGACTTTCTACCCTCACTGGGCGGGAACCGACGGCGGCTGGGCCGAGGGAACTGCTTACGGCCTCTGGTACAACACTTTCTACATCCCGGCCCTGGAAGGGTTGCGTCAGCTTGCTGATTACGACTTGTGGCAACGTCCATTCTTCAGCAACGTCAGATATTTCTTCTTCTACTGCACCGCCAATCACGGCGAGATTCGCCCCTTTGGGGACGGCGCCGAAGGAGGCGGGCCCGGCGTGCGTGGAGGAAGCGGTTACGCCGATTTCATGGCCTTCCACGCCCATCGTTACAACGACCCCTATATCGGCTGGTGGGTCCAACAGATTCCCGGCTATCGGGGCACCCATTCCTTATTGTATGAGGACCAATTGCCCTCCAAGGCCCCGACGGACCTGCCCAACTCGCGTGCGTTCAAAGACGTCGGGTGGGCGGGGTTGCACAGCAATATGTCCGATCCGCAAAACGACACGTGCCTCATCTTCAAGAGCAGCCCTTATGGCAGTGTTTCACACAGCCACTCCGACCAAAATGCCTTCGCCATCATGAAAGGAGGTGTCGCGTTGGCCATTCCCTCGGGCTACTACGGACCCTCTTATGGCAAGCCCCATCACGCCCAGTGGACTCGCTCCACCAAGGCGAACAACTGCATCCTGGTCGATGGGCAGGGACAGACAATCCGCTCCGCCACCGCAAATGGAAGAATCGTCGATTTCAGCGAGGCCCCCGGCTATTCTTACGTGGCCGGTGATGCCACCAATGCCTACATGGGCAAGCTCAAGAAATGGATTCGACGGATCCTCTTTCTTCGCCCGGGCCTTTTCCTGCTCCTGGACGAGATTGAATCGCCAACACAGAGTCAGTATCAGTGGATGTTTCACGCGTTTGAGAAGATGGGCATCCAAGACCACAACATCTGCTCGCGTCGCAAAGGCGCGATGCTCAACGTCTATCTGGCCTGTCCGCACGGACTGATCTTGTCTCAAACCGACCAGTTCGACACGCCGTACAATCAGGGCATCCCGGAAGCGTATCATGAGCAAAAAGCGAACCACTGGCACGTTACGGCCGCAACCGAGCAAAAATCGAGAACGACGCGCATCGCCGCCGTTATGACTGTAGCCAATGCAAGCGAACGCTTTGACGTCGAGCTACAAAGGCAAAACGGGTGGATCGGCGCAACGGCTACTGGCGATTTCGGCCGGGTCGAAGGCTGGATTCGTATCGACAACGTCAACACCGGTCCGGCCGGTTTCGACGCGCAAACGGCGGCCGGGAAAGTCAACCTTTGCGGCCGCAGTCGTGACGGTGAAATCTATTCGGCGTCAAAAAAACGCAGCCTTACTGAAGGATGAAAAATGAACGTGCAACGCACGACGGATCGCCCTCGTATTATAGAACGGCCCTGGGGAAGGTATCGGGAATACGCGCGAAACGAACCATGTACGGTATGGATCGTCGAGATGAAACCTGGCGAAGCTGGGAGCCTCCAATCCCACCAGAATTTCGATGAGCTGTGGATCATGCTCACGGACGGCGGTGAGGTGCAAATCGCCGAGGAAGTACGGCAAGTGCAGGCCGGCGACGAAATATTCATCCCGCGGGGAACAAAGCACCGTCTGAGCAATGGTGGCGAAAGCCTGCTTCGCATGATGGAGGTGGCCTACGGCGAAGTTCGAGATAAAGATAAGGTGCGATACGAAGACCGATATGGTCGTGCTTAACCCAATTTCAGCCAGCCAAGGCAAGATATGGAAACGTCGCAAAACCGAAAGAGAGTCCTCTGCGTAGGCGACTTGGTGGCTGACATTTTCGCCAGTCCCTTAGCCCGGCTTCCGGAGCCTGGTGAGTTGCTGCTTACTGAAAGAATTGCGGTCTTTCCGGGCGGCAACGCCCTGAACACGGCCATCGCTTTGCGCCGTCTGGGAGAGCAGGTTGCCATTGCTGGAAGCGTGGGCGATGATGCGCTCGGGCGATTGCTCTCAGATCAAATGCAGGCACAAGGACTGGACGTACGCGGCGTGCGACGCGAACCGGGAGGCAGGACGGCGTCAACGTTCATTGTCCGCATCGAGGGTGAGGACCGGCGTTTCATTCATTCGCTGGGTGTGGCCGCCTCCTTTACCGGAGAGCACGTGTTGCCTGACCTGATTCCGGACAACGGTATCATGTTGGTAGGGGGCTACTTGAAGTTGGGCGCCTGGAACGATAAGCTTCTGGCCGACCTTATGCGCCACGCACGCCAGCGTAACTGCAGGGTCGTCCTCAACGTCTGCATCGCCCAGGACAGCGGCATCGACCCCAGCCGGTGCCTCCCTCTGCTCGAACACGTGGACGTGTTCGTCCCCAATGAAGACGAAGCCCGCATTCTCACTGGGGAAACGACTTTGCCGCGCCAAGCCAAAGCTTTGCGTGGAGCTGGTGCACGAATGGCCGTGATTACACGGGGCAATCAGGGCCTCTACGCAGACGATGGCGAGCACGCCGTAGAGATGGACGTATTCAAAGTGCCTTTAGTGGATCCCTCCGGCTGCGGGGATTGCTTTACCGCCGGCCTGATCGCCGCCTTGCTCCAAGGCTGGGACACAGTCCGCGTGCTGAAATTCGCCAGCGCGGTCGGTGCCATCGGAGCTACGGCCCTGGGCTGTACGGACGGCGTGCCGTCTTTCGCAGCCGTGGAGCGTTTCATTCAAGGGAACGATCTGAAAATCACCGTCAACCCCTCAAACCGTTCATAAAGCGAAGAATAATGGCCAAAATTCTGAATCCTTGAATTCTTAGTGCTTTAAGTACACCCATGACTATTTTCGACAAGAAACGCATATTTTTCCATAAATTCGGTCAAAAAACACTTGGAACCGCGTTCCCCTTGTGTTATCTTAGTGCGTTAAGCTAATTTGTGTGTGAATCATGATTTCAGACACTATGAATGTTCCAAAGTACTATCAGATCAGCCAGAAAATCATCGCCGCAATCCGTTCCGGCCGGCTCAAGCCGGGTATGCAAATTTCGTCTGAGAACGAGATCATTAGAGAGTACGGGGTGAGCAACACGACCGCCCGGCGGAGTCTCCAGGAGATCGAGCGAGCTGGCTGGGGGACACGAATCAAGGGCAAAGGCACCTTCGTTACCGAGAGGAACGTCCAGCGCTCGGCGACTCGGATTCTTGGCTTCACCAGGAATATGCTTGAGGCGGGCTACACACCCTCCACCAAGATCCTGGACGCCCGAAAGGTCGCCAAAGGATATTCGGCCTCGATCAATGGCCGACGTTACGTCATGCCGGGACCGGTGTACAAGATTCACCGTCTCCGATTCGCGGATGACATTCCGATGATGCTTGAGGTCAGGTATATCTCCACGGAGTTCTGTCCGGATATCGCTAAGCAGGATTTCACGGGGTCGCTCTATCAGATATATCAGGAGCAGTACGGCTTGTCGCTCGCGGAAATCCAGCAGAGTTTGAGCACCATAATGATCGACGCCGGCACGCAGCGTTTCTTCGACGTGCCCGAGCCGATTGGCGCCTTCCGGGTCGAAGGCGTGACGTTTTGCGGCAAAGAGATGATTCTCGAAATGGAAGACTCCATCTACAGAGGAGATAAGTATCGCTTCTCCATTTGTGCGAAACCTTAACGTAATGGTGCCAAAAATTCGACGCAGGTAACGAAGAACAATGACATATTCGCTTGAATTTTTTGAACGACTCTACCGTACGATCTATACCATCCGTATTTTCGAGACCGAGTGTATCAGACTCTATCGGCAGGGCTTGATAGTCGGCTACTTTCATCCTTACCTTGGCGAGGAGGCTATCGCCACCGGAGTTTGTGCAGCGTTGCGGCCGGACGATTATATCGTCAGCACGCATCGCGGTCACGGCCATTGCATCGCACGAGGCGGTGATCTGAAAAAAATGGTCGCCGAGGTTTTGGGCCGGGAAGCCGGATACTGTCATGGACGCGGCGGCTCAATGCACATCGCCGACATCGATACCGGCAACATCGGCGCCAATGGAATCGTCGGCGGCGGCATCCCCATCGGCGTCGGCGCCGGCCTCGGTATCCACGTTCGAGGGGGCGACCAAGTCGTCGTGATCTTCTTTTCGGACGGGGCGTGCAACAACGGCGTATTCGCCGAGTCCCTTAATCTGGCGGCGATATGGAACCTGCCCGTTGTGTTTCTCCTGGAAAACAACCAGTACGCGGTTTCGAGTCCCATCGAAGAGATGAGCCGAATCCCGGAGCTCCACCAACGAGCGTTGGGCTACGGCGTCCCAGCGCATCTTGTCGATGGCAACGACGTGCTCGCTATCTACAAGAAGACGATGGAAGCCGCGGAGGTGTGCCGAAAGGGTAAGGGACCGATCATGATCGAGGCGAAAACCTATCGCCACGGCGGGCACCACGTCAACGACCCTGGGTCGTACATGCGCAAAGATCGTCTCGAATACTACAAAGACAGAGACCCGGTTAAGCGCGCCCGTGCCTATTTGATGGAACAGGGAAGATGCAGTGAAGAGCGTGTATCAGCCATCGAACAACAGACGCAAGAGGCGATGGAGCAGGCTGTTGAATACGCGAAGAACTGTCCTGAGCCGTCCGTGGAAGCGTTTCTCGAAGAGGTGGAGCGAAATTGAGCATTGAAGAAAGCAAATCCGGCGTGGGTGCCGCCCACCAGTTGAAGTATCGAGAAGCTCTCAATGAGGCGTTGCGAGAAGAGATGCTCCGGGACGAATCCGTCTTTGTCATCGGTGGCGGCATCGGCCAACGCGGCGGCTCGTACAAAGTGACCGTGGGATTGCTCGATGAGTTTGGTCCTCGCCGGATCATCGATGCGCCCATATCGGAAGCCAGCTTCACGGGCGCCGGCGTGGGCGCCGCCATAACGGGGATGCGGCCGGTCGTCGAGATATTGTTTGTTGATTTCACGTCTTTGATTATCGATCAGATCGTCAACCAGGCCGCCAAGTACACGTTTATGAGCGGCGGCAAAGGCCGGGTCCCGCTGGTCTTGCGAACGCAGGGCGGCAGCGGCAACGGACTGGCCGCTCAACACTCCCAGAGCCTCGAAGCGTGGTACTATCACGTCCCCGGCCTCAAACTCGTCATGCCTTCGACGCCCTATGACGCCAAGGGTTTGCTCAAAAGCGCGATACGAGACGACGATCCGGTTATCTTCATCGAGCACAAGCTCCTGTATCTAACGGAGGGTCCGGTTCCACAGGATGAATACACGATTGAGCTTGGAGTCGGTGACGTCAAACGCCGCGGGGACGACGTCACAATTGTCGCCTGGTCTAACATGGTGCCGCGCGCTCTTTCGGCGGCGGAAAAGCTCGCCCAGGAAGGGATCGAGGTCGAAGTAATCGATCCGCGCACGCTGGTTCCTCTCGACAAGCAGCTCATTCTCGATTCCGTCCGCAAGACCGAACATTTGGTGATCGTGCAGGAAGCCGTTCGCCGGGGCGGTGTAGCTTCGGACATCGCTTCCATCGTTCAGGCCGAAGCGTTCGATTTTCTCGATGCGCCTATCGAGATCGTCGCGGGTAAGAACACGCCCATCCCGTTCAACGTTCACCTCGAAAGGGCATCCGTGCCCCAAGAGGAGGATATCGTCAGAGCCGTCAGAAAAGTACTCCATCTTTAGGATATCCAAGAGGGAACAGAGCCATGCCACTTGAGAACATGAA
>JARRQQ010000202.1:0-7044 GCA_037381725.1 Sedimentisphaerales bacterium | reverse complement strand
CATTAAAGTGGGCATGCGGTCGTCGTTCAGAGGCACCCAGTTACGTGTGTCTTCCAGGGTGGACCAGATGACATGTTCCAGAGCCGCGTCTCTCGCCGCTTCGGCCATGTTGCCGGCCTGAGCGATCTCCTTCTCCGGCGAGAAATGTTCCCAGTAGTTGGTGACGCAGTAGGCGCCATAGGCGCCTCGAAACGCTCGCTTGAGGCTCTCAACATCGTCAAGGTCCGCCTTGACAATTTCCGCGCCGAGCCGGGCTAGTTCTTCGGCCTTGTCCGAGTGGGGGTTGCGTGTCAGGGCACGCGCACAATACTGACCGTTTGAATCGTTTAAGATCGCGCGGGCGAGACCTCCGCCCTGTGAGCCCGTAGCACCCACTACCACAATGATCTTCTTCCCGTTCATAGTGCTTATCTTTCAAATTTCAAGTGACGAAAATATTGGAGTCCAATGGCTTGTCTGGCGAGTCGGCAACCTCTCTAAATCGACCCAATCCAAGCCACTACTCTTTTCATAATAGTCTGTACTTGCGACAAGGACCGTTTGTTCCCAGAGCGTAGTTTTTCTCCGGATCGCACACCGGCACGAGGTCACCACATATAAGGGAACCAGAAAAGAGGATAGCTCGAACCGTTTATCCGAGAAATCGTTGTCTGGGCTTGTCCACGCGTTCGAGCATGGGAGCGAGAAACTCATCGAGCAGCCCTCGGGTCTTGTGGAATAGTAAATCTTTTCGTATCATTTTTTGGTCTCCTTGCCTTGGATAGATAGGCCATCCTGAGAGACTCGCCCAAACAAGCCTAAGAAGGCTCTTTATGCAAGAGTCTCTGAAACGGGTAAGCGCGTCCTCCAGATTCATGTTGCCTTTGCGGCTCGGAAGATGTACAATCATGTAATGGCCTTATCAGTTGTCCGGCAGGCAGAAAGAAAGTGCGACGACTCATTGGCAAACAGCCGGTGGAATTGAGCACGTGTGTTCCAACATGTCCGAGGGAGGCACGCTTATGCTTCAGCGAAAGGGTTTTACACTTATCGAACTACTGGTCGTCATCGCCATTATCGCTCTGCTGTTGTCGATCTTGATGCCGTCGCTGCAACGGGTGCGTAAACAGGCGCGGGCAGTCGTGTGCCAATCGAACCTCAAGCAGTGGGGCACGATCTGGGTCATGTACACCGACGACAACAACGGTCTTTTCCCGAACCGGACCGCTACGACGGGTCGTTGGATCGACGTGCTGTTCGACTACTACTACCGGAATGATAAGTTCCGGGTCTGCCCGATGGCGAAGAAGATCGCGTATCCGCAATACCCGCCGGGGGCGTCGTCCTTTGCGGACATCGGCGGCCGGGCCGACACCTCCTGGGGCAGGCTGAGCCAATCCTCCGGTCGCCCAGCCGGCACGTGGGGCAGCTACGGTGCTAACGGCTGGGTCTACGTCAATGCCGAGCCGAGCGGTGTCCTGTACGGCAAGCCGGCTGAGGCGTTTTGGAAGACGCCCAATGTCAAAGAGGCATCGCGGGTTCCGCTGTTTATGGATGCCGTGTACTGGTGTGGCTGGCCGGACGACACGGACCGCCCCCCAAGCTACGCCGAAGAACACTGGTCCGGTGACACTGATTCGATGCATCGGTTCACGATCGACCGGCATCATCAGGCGATCAACGGTATCTATTTGGACTACCACGTTGACAAGATATGGCTCAAGGCCCTGTGGCACCAGAAGTGGAGCAAGCGATACAACGTCAATGCGCCCCCGCCGGACTGGCAGATTGAGGCTCCCTGGATGGCCGATTTCAAGGACGATTGATTCGAGCCTTCAAGTCCGTGCATTGCTTGCTCAAAGGAGGCCGTCATGAAGGTCGGGTGTGGCTGAGTTTCCGGGCGACGAGCCGCACCACAGCGTTCTCGTCATCGAGGGCTTTCAGCAAACCGTCGGTATCCAGGGCAAAGAGGCTGTTCAAACGAACCTCCCAAGAACTATCATGCACGAGCTTGTCCAGCCGGTCGCGGGACCATTCGTAGCCGAGAGTTGTCAAACGCCACACGAGGAACGCACGCAACTGGTCGTTGTCGGAGTCGAGATATGCCAGCAAGGCAGGTACAGACTCGTTGCTCAGATGGGCGAAGACCGCCTCCAGGCACGGAGCCGTATTCTTCTGGCGGTATCGCATGAGGCTCATGGCAAGTGGATACACCGACGATGTATCAGGTCCGTCGGGCGCCTCTTCGGCGCCGCTCTGGACGGTAAGTCTGTCGTCCGAGCCGGCCGGAATGAGCGATTGGGCCAGCGCCCCGACAATTTCCCCCGCTAGCTCTGTATCCCCCTCGGCCAACAACGCCGCTAACTGGCCCAGGTCACGCCGCCGGTCGCCGAAGAGATCAATGTACCGCGTCTGGCGCAGATAGGACTTGACCAGCTTCGTCGCGTAGCCCTTGGGCAGCTTACCAAGCGCCTCCCAGAAAGGTTGCATAATTCGTTCAGCGTGGCGAGGGTCGGTCATGTTGGGGCCTATGCCCAGATTCCGTGTTTGCTCGACAACATACTCGAGCAAATAAGACAGCCTGTCCTGCGCTTCGTCGCCGTCGCTGATACGAGCTAGCGTTCCGGCCAACTTCAACAGATTGCCCAGACTGGAAGGTTGGCTCGGGCGCGGCTCCGGCTTGGACCGTCGGAAGATGGCGAGTCTGTCCTGGTAGAGGCGCTCTAGCGCCTTCTTTACGGTGCGGTCGCCCCATCCGGCTCGGATGATGAGCGCGTCGTAGGCGTTGGGATCGGTGAGCTGGGCGAGAAGAATGGGCCGAAGGTCCCGGTTACAGTCTTGCAACAGCCTGAGGACACGCTCGTCGGATATTGGCGCGCCCGCGGTCCGCTGTTTGTCGAGAAAGGCAGTCAGGTCATTCGGCGCCGCGCATCCAATGCGCGCCGGAATGTCCGCATTAGGGACAGGTTCAGGCGAAGTCGCGTCCGCCTCTTGGCCCAGAATGACGCGGTCGTAGGTTTGTTGCGTCGGTTGCGGAAGCGGGCGATACGGCGCCAGCGGATCGAAGGCCATGCGGTCCATGGGTAGACAGGTCAGGCCGAGTATGTGAAAGGCCATGAGAGCAACAGCCCAAAAGGCGATCAGGGTGACCCAATGCCGATCTCCCGATTTGAGCGCATCCGGTTGATATGTTGCCCCGGCCCAGATCAGTACGCACAAGATGGACCACGCCAGAAGACCTCCGATGTACGGCAGCCGATCGGCGACTTCGCCCGGCGTGGAAAGGCTGAAATCCCCCGCAGTCCAGAAGACGGCTCCCTTAAACCATAACGAGGCGCACGTGGCCGCAATCCATAATCGGGGTCGCCGAAGATGAGTTAGAGCAACGGGGTAGATATGGGACAACCACAGTGCATTGGCCGATGCGAATAGTGCCGCCAGGAACAGCAAGAATCCGGGTAATTCTCCTTCTGGCCGTTCCTTTAACAGTTCGAGAACCACAAGCGGAACCAGGATGAGGACCGCGCCGGCATCAATCCCAATGAATATCCGGACGAGGGCCCTGCCGTGTTTCAAGACCTCGGGCTTCGGGCGGTCCGGATGACGCCGGAGAAATTCCGGTGCCGTTCCCACGAACCAGGCAAGGGCAGGTATGAACAGGGCGAGCGGGAGCCACAGCATCCAGGCGGCGTTGAAGACCACGTTGAATTCCGAGCCGATGAGTTGTTCGTGCCTGGCCAGTAGCGCCACTCCCCGGGCGACATGCAGCCGGCTCTGCCGGGCTTCGGCCTCGGGTAGGTCCAGGTCTCTGAGTCTGAATTCTGCTCCGGGCCCGACCAATACGGCGCCGGCCACCAGTGTTTCGGAGTCGTAGGCGTTATCGATGACCCGGTCGCCGATTCTAACCAGCGAGGCGGTGAGAGCCTCGAACATATCATCATCGACTCTGCCCCGCAAGCCGGTCGGAAGGAAAAGACGTCTTGCAAGGTCGGTGTAGAAGGACCTGAAATGCGGACGCTCCCAGAAAAGAGCCGCCCTCTTGTACAAGCGGTCCAGACGCTTTTTGTATTTGCTGTAAGGCAGGTAGAATTGCGGCAGACTGTGGCCCATCTCAAACTGCTTGACGGCCGCCTGGAGATAGTCGGGTCGATCCGCCCTTTCCAGGAGAATCCAGCCTCGCAGGTAGCGATAGTGGGCATTGTCGCCGTTGAGTTTCAGCAGTTTGTCCACGACGATCAGGGCTGCATTTGGATCGACGACACCGGTCCTGGTCAGGTTCTCGGCCAGTTGCGCCAGGAAGAACTCGTTCTCCGGATACTTCTCGGCAAAGGTCGCCAAGTCCGCTATATTGACGTCTTCGGAGGCGTAATTGAGACAGTACCTGAGCATATCGGCGGCTTCGGGATCGCGTTCCACGAGCCCATCCGTCACGATAGCTGGGGTGTTCAGCCTGCCGCTGGCGGTGTACCGGTCCCGATCCAAAGTCACGCGCAGGAATCGCCCAATGAGCCTGGCTTTGGGAATCTCGTAGATCGTCAAGAGACCACACGCCAGGGCGATTGCTATCCACACTCTGGTCCAGGTCCGCATGCTGGCCTACCTCAGTCAGAAACTCGCCAAACTCGAACAACGATTGTCTCCCTTCCCTTGTCTTTGGACATCGAAGAGATTATAGAGCAAGCCGGCAGCCGAGACAAGGGGAATTCCGCGCCAATCGTGCAATGGTGAACTAGTCGATGGGTCTGGGAGCGTACCTTTCGATATTGTGAGGCGGACGGGAATGGAGTATGATAAGGTTCGGATTCGGCAGAGTGGTTAAGGACAGAGACAATGAGGTAAATCATTATTATCACTTCAGTTATTCCTATTTTACTATGCTAAGGAGACATCCATGGGTGACAAATTCATGTCGATGCTTACGGTTCTTCTCGTCGTAGGTACCCTTACTCCCGCTGTTGATGCATCGGCGGTGACAGTGACCGTGGATGGGGCCCAGCGGTATCAGATCATCGAGGGTTTCGGTACGTGTCTTGTCGCGTGGTCCGAGCCGTTCCGCCGGCTCTACCGCACGGAGGAGTTTCAGAGGATCTACATCGAGGGTGTTGGATGCAACATGCTTCGGGTGAATATGTGGGGGCCGACCTTTGAGAAACCGACCGAGGACTGGAGGCAGATTCGTTACGAGGATTTCGACATGGGAGCCAACGGCGGCCGACCTCAGATTTTCGTCGATTTTGGCCGGGGCATTCTCAAGCTCAATCCCAACGTGAAGATCATCGGGACGGTCTGGAGTCCGCCCGCCTGGATGAAGATGAACAAGTCTATCACGGACAAGCGCTCCGGCGCCATCCGGGCCGGCGGTTACGGCAAAATCACCAACCGGGTTGATCCGAAGTACTTCAGGCATTTCTGCAAGTGGATGGCTGAATACGTCAAGCTCCACGACAGGCTTGGCGTGCCCTTCTACGCCGTCAGTCCCGGCAATGAGGTGCAGTTCACGCAATCCTTCGAGAGTTGTGTATGGGATGCCAAGGATTATGTCACTATCTTAGGGATGCTTCGCGAGATGCTGGATGCCGAAGGCTACGGTCACATGAAAATCTTCGGGCCGGAAACGATGACCAGTCACATGTACGAAGGTGGCACAGGTTCCTACGTCGAGGCGATCAAGAATGATCCCAAGGCGCTGGCGGCCCTCGACGTCTTTGCCACGCATGGGTACGAGGATGGTGTCAAGGGCGAGATGTCCGCCACCTCGTCCGGCAGATTCTGGAACCTGATCAAAGACACGGGTAAGCCCTTCTGGATCACCGAGGGCGGGACCGGCGATCATGACTGGCCGGCTCCCATTCACAAGGGTATCGGCAACGCGCTTCACAACGCCCTGGTGGCGGGCAACTGTTCGGCCTTCGTGCCCTGGCAAATCACTGAACGACGCAAGTCGGTCCACGCGCTGATGACGATGAGCACATTCACACCGAAGACGTACACGGCGATGCACTATACCAAGTTCATCCGGCCCGGCGCTCGTCGCATCGACGCTCGGCCCGGATTCGGCGAAATCCAGGTGGGTGCTTTTTTGCATGAACCCAGCGGCGGCTTGACCGTCGTGGCCATCAATCCGAGGGACCAGGGGGAGGCATTACATCTGGCGTTCAGGAATCTGGAGGGACTGGCTTTGTTGAAGGCATATCGAACCTCGGTGTCCGAGAATTTGCAGGAGGTCGGCGAAGTGGGTGTCAGCGACGACAAAGCCGTATTTGGGATGACGCCCCAAAGTATCGTTACTCTCTCAGGCACAATAGGCAGACGCCGCTGAGCAGAAATCAGACGTCCGATCAAGAAGTCGAAGGACGACGAATCATCTGTCTCGCGATACTCAACCATAATCTTCGGTCCGGCCCTCCGAGAGCGGACGGTCCTATATTCTTTCTTGATAAGCCAGATCAACTCTTGTATGATTTTGCTATGATGAAGGTTCTATGCCCGACGTATATGACGAATTCAAGGAAGTGATCGGAAAGCGGAGCGAATCCGTGGAAGGCAGGGCAAACATGAATGTTGAGGAAAAACTTGACGGACGCCGGATGAGAGGATTCACGTTGATCGAGCTGCTGGTGGTGATTGCGATTATCGCCATCTTGTTGGGAATTCTCTTGCCGGCCATGCGGAAGATCAGGGAAACGGCCAAGGAAACCGTCTGCAAATCGAACTTGAGGGACATCGGCATCGCGATCATCATGTATGTGGGCGATAACGAGGGAAAACTGGCCGATCCGAAAAACGCCAACCAGTTTCTGTGGTACGATTCGCAGGGCAGGCTCCTGACGCCTAACGATAACGAGGCGTACTGGGGTATTGTCTACATCGACTACATAAAGGAGACCAAGATATTCAATTGCCCAAGCCTTGTTCGCAAGCCCGAACTGATTTACGACGTGGACCCGGATGCCATTCAAGAGGCTTCCTTCGGTTTGAACGGGTACGCCAGGGGCTTGGATACGGACAAGCTGCGGTCCCAAGCGGAGTTCATTGTCTGTCAGGATCACGTTGAGCCGAGATTCG
>JARRQQ010000201.1:0-7495 GCA_037381725.1 Sedimentisphaerales bacterium | reverse complement strand
CCGCTCATCGCCCCGGCCGGACAGCGATCCACGCACTTATGACAGTCGCCGCAATGCGACACGTCCATAGGCTCGCCTGTCTCGAATTCGGCGTCCGTCAGCACGGAGCCGAAGCGCACCGCCGGTCCGTACTCTTTCGTAATCAGCAAGGCGGACTTGCCGATCCATCCCAGGCCTGCCCGCGTGGCAATAGTTTTGTGCTGAGTCGGCGTCGACAGGCTCACGGGATCGAATTTGTCCGTCGTTGCTCTGACCGCTTGGGCTTGATAGCCCGCCCGGGCCAGAACGGAGGCCGTTTGCTCGCAGAGCTTCGCCAGCAGGTCGTTCACGCGCCCGTATTCCGCATAATATTGGCGCGTGGGACCGCTCGATATTGCACGGACAATATCGGGATCGAGAGCGACGGCAACCGAGACTGCTCTTGGTAGTCCGCCGGTCACCTCGCCGGGTAGCATCGCGACATCGGCGAAGCCAACTAAAACGGCTCCGCCCTCTTTCAACATCGATTCGATTTGTTCGCTAATACTCATCGTCTTACCGTCCAAATTATGCCGGTTCCATATTAACCGTCATCCTCGATCCTATGACCTTGTGCACGCAATATTATTATAGCTGATTCAAAGTCTTTTTGGCGAATCATTACGTAGTCCGTCAGATATGTTGATAGAACAAAAACGCTGATCCTGGATTCCGCAAGAGGCTTAGTAAGACTATTAAGCACGCCCGTCATTGAAAAATCCAAAGGGCTTTCAACTTCGAGGATTCGCCATCCACGTTCCGCTTCGATATCTTCGGGGACGTTACCATCGCAGCATACGATTGAAAGCTCGTGCAGAGTTTTTGTGACGGACCAGAAGGCATCGCGCGTGGCCCATTCGGGAATATCACGCTCCGGCTCCAGTCTGCAGACGGCAAACTCGCCCGGCAGTAAGGAAAGGGTCAATCCATCGTGCCGCATTTTTCTATTCTCCGGTCTCATGTGATCAAAACAACCGGCCTTCGGCCACCATCACGACCTTTCCGCCAACTGATACACCTATATGCTCGCCCCTGTCCTCTGCCCTCAGGTAGAGCAACGAGGGTCTGTCGATCTCGTACCCTTGCTCTACGCGAATGTCGATTTGCTCGCTCCCGAAATAACGGTGTTTCACTAAATACCCCGCCAGGCAGCCGTTGGCACTCCCCGTAGCCGGATCTTCCGGGACGCCGTAGTAGTCACAAAATGTACGTACGTTCAAATCATTCTGTTTATGGTACGTCTCCGGGCAGAATACAAGGATGAGTTTAGCGGTCGCGTTCTCGATGAGCTTGTAGTATCTCTCCTTATCGACCTTGATCTTCTTAATAGCGTCGAGACTTTTCAATGGGACGATGATAGCGAACATTCCCGTCGAGACTTCCTGAATCGGGAATCGGTCGTCTATCTGCTCCGGGTCGATGCCGAGCACCTGTGAAATCGCCTTGGCGTCCAACGTCGTGGCAAAAATCGGCTCGATCTGTTTCATCCAGAGAATACCCTCTCGTTGCCCAGCCCTTTTGAAAGTGACGGGTATCTGACCGACCTTCAAATTCAATCCTATAGTTTCGATCGGCTGCTTAGCAATCTCATGCCGGATCACAAAAGCCGTTCCCAGCGTCGGATGGCCGGCAAAGGGCACTTCCGCTCCCGGCGTGAAGATCCGGACGTCGTAGCCGCCGTTGTTTTCTATGTCGGAAAGAATGAACGTCGTTTCCGAGTAGTTCATCTCTCTCGTGATTCGGAGCATCTGCTCGTGAGAAATATCTGCGGCATTTCGGATAACCGCAAGCTGGTTGCCCGCATATTTTTCTTCAGCGAAGACATCGACAATATAGAATGTGTGCTCACTCATTTCCGCGCCCTTCCATGGTATGATTGTCGAAGGCATTATCCATAACCGCAAGCGCGAATCTTGACGATACCGTGGCTCGTCCACAGGCCATTTCAACTCCAACTTCAATTGCCTCTAATACTTCCTGCTCGCTTGCCCCTGTTTTTGCCGCCTGCTCGACGTGCCACTGCATACAGGATTCGCAGTCGATCACGACGGAGATGCCGACGGCGATCAGCTCTTTGGTCTTCCTGGGTAACGCACCGTCGCAATACGTCGCTTTCTCCATCTCCAGGAACACTTCGTACACCTTGGATTTGAGAGATAACAATTTGGCGTGAGCTTTGTTTCTTTGCTCTGAGATTTCTTCCAGTCTATTCATACCATAATCCTCTCACAATTCTTTGTACATGAATGCGACGATAAAGGGCAGGTGGTCAAACTTCTTTGTGCGGTTTTGCACGAAGCCGAATTTCTTATACCATTTCTTGAGCTTTCTGTGTTTTGAGATGAGTCCTATCTCCACTCGCCGGATTCCCATCTGGCCCGCTTGTTCGAATAAGTGGTTGACCAAAACCCGCCCGAAACCTTTGTTTCGATGTTCGGGCAGTACAGCGAGTCTCCCGAGATAACATACGTCCGGCCAGGCTCTCTCAAGGGCGACACAACCACAAGCCCGGCTGTTTTCTTCCAGGATGTAATATTTCAGACCTTTTTCAAAATCGGTCTCGACTCGCTCTTTTGCGTTGAATCCTGTAAACTTGGGACAATTTTCAACCGTCAGAGCGAACTTTTCAGCCACGTCGCGGAACGACTCGCGAAGGAGATGGACTAAAACACTTTTATCAGCTTCGTTGGCATTTCTGATAATCATCGTTTAACCAACCAGTCGTTTTATATCCCGACAACCTTGCTTCTTCGTTCCATGAGAACAACGTCTCGCCATTTGCCGTCCATGCAGCCAATCTTTTCTCGTATGCCAACCTGTCGAAAACCACAAGCCTTTTGCATGGCGATGCTCGCGGCATTCTCTGGGAAGACGCCACTTTGCAGAGTCCAGAAGCCAAGGCGTTCTGATTCTTCAACAGCCGCCTTCAGTAGAGCCTTGCCCACGCCCTTTCCTCTCGCGGAGGACTTGACGTACAAACTACCTTCGGCGACACCGTTGTATACGCATCTGTTGGAAACAAGACTCAGTGCAAACCAGCCGATAATCTCATCTGCGGATCTTACTATGAGCCTGCAATCACACAGGTGATGTTTGTCCCATTGCTCCCAATCAGGTGCATCGGCCTCGAAGGTCGCATTACCTGTGGCAATGCCTTCCTCGTAGATTGCTTTGACGGCAGGCCAGTCTTCGTCTTTCATTTTTTCGATAGTGAAATCCATGTGACCCTCTCTTGCTATCCCTCGATCAGTTCGTCTATTTCACTAAGATGGAGCTCGAAATGCCGCAGAAAATCGACAATCATCGCTTCGAGTGATATCTCCTGATTCGGCCCGGCTATCCAAACGTTACCCAGTTTCTCTGCGTTGACGTTCACAATCACGTGGGCGAAGTGGACGTTGGCATATTTCCACAGTTGAACCAGGTCGTTCCAGTCCTCTTGCTGATAGTTCTGGACGGCGATCCAGCGATCATTGTTTCCAAAACTCGCGTAGTTCGGAAAAGTCAGCGGACTTGGCTGATATTGCAGGTGGACTGCTCGATGGATATTGTTCGATGCGGAGTCCACCATGTGTCCCACGATCTGCTTAATCGTACGATTCTGACTGTTCCGCCTTTCAGTAATAACGTCGTCGGGAAGAGCTAATAATTTCGGCTCCCATTCCTCGATGAGAGACAATAACTCCCGGTTGATTGACTCGAATTGACTCATTGTTTTTCTCCTTGATTCCTCGTATTGGTTTCCATGCTCAGCCAAAACGTCACAGACTACATCATGATCCACCGTTCAGCAGATTTTTCATGATCCGTCCCAATCGTTGTATCCCTTCTTCGATCTTGTCATCGTCTGCGTTCGAGAAGTTCAACCTCATGTTGCGGGCGCCGCCGCCATCCACAAAGAAAGGCGTGCCCGGAACGAAAGCCACGTTTTCTTTGACTGCATGGTCGAACAGTTCCAAGGCGGACAATCGCTCCGGCAGCGTTACCCACAGGAACATTCCCCCTTCGGGCTGGGTAATACTCACTTCCGGCGGAAAATGCTCTTCAATGGCCGCGACCATAGTATTTCTTTGTTGCCTATAGGCTCCGATGATTGTCGCGATGTGCCTATCGACATCGTTGCTCAGGAGATACTCATGGACGATCCTTTGACAGAGAGAATTTGAGTGCAGGTCGCTGGCCTGCTTCGCCACCACGAGCCTGTCCATGATGTCTCGTCTGGCGCAGATCCAGCCGAGCCGCAAACCCGGCGCGATCGTCTTCGAGAACGATCCCAATAGCACGACTTTGCCGCCAAGTCGGCCCCACATCGACGGCGCCGCTGCTCCCATGAACCGCAACTCACCATAAGGGTCATCTTCGACGAAAATCACGTCATATCGCCCAAACAGCTCAGCCAGTTGTTCGCGCTTGCGCTGTGAATAGCTGATCCCGGACGGATTCTGGAAATTGATCACCGTATGGAACAGCTTGAGGCAGCGCGTGTCAAGCAGGTCCCTCAAACGGTCGGTATCCACGCCGTCCTCCAGGAGAGGCACCGCGTGGAACTGCGGCTCGTAAACCGAAAACGCCTGGATCGCACCGAGATACGCAGGCCGCTCGATGGCCACCGCGTCCCCTCGACCGATGAAGACCTTGCCCAGCAAATCCAGACCCTGTTGCGAGCCGTTCGTGATCAGAATCTCATCGGCGGATACCGTCAAGCCTTTCTTCTCGCGGTATCTTTGTGCGATGCACTCACGGAGAGGCCGATACCCTTCGGTCGTACTGTACTGCAGCGCCGAAGCGCCCGCCTCCGCCAGCACGTCCGACGCGGCTTTGGCGATTTCCTTAACGGGAAAAAACCGAGGATTCGGCAACCCCCCGGCAAATGAGATCACGTCCGGGTTCTCGGTAACTTTCAGTATCTCCCGAATGAAAGACTTCGGGATCGTACTCATTCTTGGTGCGTACAAGAGTTCCATTATTTGTCCTCTCCATTACCATTGTTTTTCAATATCACAACGGCACAGGACCCAAGGACGGCGGCCGATCCTGCGACGGACCGCCACGAAATAACCTCACCGAACGCGATCACGCCCAGAAAATAGTTCAATACGGGCACGGTCATTCCAAGCAGCGAACCCGTGGCGACCTGTACGTAGCGGAGGCCCTCAGTGGACAGGAGCTGGCCCACCGCCGAAGCGACACCGATAGCCACCAGCAGCAAACCGCCGTAGATTCCAATCGAACAGGGTACGATGTTCGCCGGCACGACGACGATCCACAGGCCCATGGCGCACTGGGCGAAGAAGATGGCGTACGACGAATCCGTATCGTGCAGTTTCTTGACCGCCACAAGGGCGATGCCGCCGAGCATTGCTCCGAAGATAGCCAGAAGCTCGTAGGCACCCAGAGTCCCCAGCAATGAATGATTCTGCCCGTTGTCGGCCGCCAGGAGGTAAATGCCTGCGAAGGCCATGAGAATCGCACTGAGCCTGACAGCGCCTATTCTGTCCTTCAGGAAAATCGAACTGAAGATGCTGCCGAAGATCGGAAACGAGTAGATCAGAACGGTTCCTTTACCGACGCCCAGTTTCGATATCGAGAAGAAAAAGATCAGGATGGCCGCACCGCCGCTTAAGCCGCGAAGAAGCAGTAGCGGACCGTTCGCGAATTTCAGTGTGATCTTGCCCAGGAGCGCCGCCGTGCCCAACATGCCGAGTCCGACGATGAAGCGGAACAGCGTCGTCTTGTACGGGTCGATATTGGAGGCATATCGCACAAGCGCCGACATCAGGCAAAACGCCACCGTCGATGCCAAGATAAGCACAACTCCTTTTTGTTCGTCTTTTGCAATCCATCGTTTCGTATTCATTGGTCTGTTCTCGTACACAGATAGGCTACCATGAAGTCGTCTTTGTAGTCCGCCGTCTCTATTGCGAAACCCGCTCGCTTGAGCAAGCCTTCCATGATCCAGCCGAAGGTGCTGTATTCTTCCCGAACGTGCGTTCTCGCTTCTTCAGCAAACGTGGGTCCCACTTTTTCGGCGGTGAATTTAACCCACCGGTCTATCCGGCTCTTATAATCATCAACGCTGAAGGAGAACACGACGTCGAAGAGATAGAGTCTTCCGCCGGGCTTGCACATCTGCGCCAAACGCTTCAGCCCGACCAGCTTCCAGAAATCCGGCAAGTGATGCAGCACGACGGTCGAGACAATCATGTCAACCGGGCTCGCAGAGTGGTCGTAGGTCAGGAATCCGCCGTGATGGAACTCGATATTGTCTAGCTTCGCTTTCTTGGCCTTTCTGCGAGCGCACCGGAGCATTGCCTTCGAGACATCGACGGCATAGATCTTTCTGCATCGCCCGGCGGCGTGAATCGCAAAAGCGCCCGTGCCACAACCCATGTCGATAACGGTCTGGTCCGCTCTCAAATCAAGAAACGCGATGATCTGATCGCTTTCGCTCCGGTAGTCCCTGAACTTGCCGTGATGCACGTCGTATGACGACGCGCACAGCACGCTGTTGTAATTGACACCGCACGGCTTCCACTCGTTGTACCGCCACCCGAGGTCACGTCTGCTTTCGAGTGTGTTGAAGTAGCCTCTACAAAATTCGATGTCCATTTCTCTGACCTTCATTCTGCGCGTATTTTCTGCGTTATCGCAAGATCACCTGTCTTGCGGTTTCAACAGCCAACAAAAAAAGCCTTTCAGGTTTCTGCTCCCTGAAAGGCTTTTTGAATTCGGAATATGTCCTCAAATCCTCTTAGGGAGCAGCCTCGGCTTGTTGTCCCTGATAAGGTTCATCGAAAATCTCCACCTGATTAAAAGCACGGACTGAAACTACAACTTGAATACTGATATGTCAAGCACAATTTTTGCGTGGGTGATTTTTTATTTGCGGTCGAGTGCGCGAAATGTACCCGTCTCTTCGATGACGACCGAATAGCCCTCGACCGTTGAGGGGATCTTGACTCGCAATTCCTCCGCTTTTCTCGACGAGAAAACCCTAAGGCAAGGCTTGTCATCGACCAGTCCAATGGCTACCCCCTCGACCCCCCGGATAGCCATCCAGTCATCGACGTATTCGGCCTGGACTTGTTCAATAGACCTTTTGGCCATTGCAATTCCTTTGCCTGAGTTACTACTACCACATCCTGCGAATCTCATAGCCCCCCAGAACACACCGACGCCTAACAGAAGAATTGGAATGCGCGTGTCCTTCGACATCATTCCCGTCTCTATCAGACAGGGTGACAAGCCTCACCGACCTGCATACACACCAAATCCGATCAGAAACTTCTTACGTGCCCTCTACTCGCCGTCGATGCCTACGCCAAAAGCATCAAGCACTGCGTCAATCGGATTGGCTACAGTGTACAAAGAGCTACCGGCAAACAAAAGACCAACAGGCTTGCGATCATCAGCCTTGTTTTTTCCCTTGCCGTCGGCCACTATCAGCGATCCCGAGTCACCGCCGGCGCTGAAGCTG